>JAUWBH010000205.1 GCA_030605085.1 Promethearchaeota archaeon
TATAGCTTCTTCTGACATAAATCCTTGATATTCTTCTTCTTTGACCTTAATTTTTTGTTTAATATCTTTTAAACAGAGACCTGCTTCCATTAGAGCTTGATATGAATCATTAATTTCAGTACACATAATTTATATCCGAATGAATATACTAAAATTGAATTCAATTGGTTTACTATAATGTTCTATTTCCTATATTTAAAGAAAAAAGTGTCGACAAGAAGTCTTATGTCCGAATACAGGACTTGAGAACAAAATTGTACGAAGGTGGTTTTCAAAAAATGATATCGAGATGACCGATAGTGGCTACTTGCCCATGCATTATTAGTAATGATGATGTGTGAAGCGGCAAGGACAATGTACCGTCAGCGCTTAGCTATGAAGCGGGCTGTGGGCTAGCCAAGGAACCTATGGGAAACGATAGTGAAGGTGTGATAAACCTCGTTATTAAAAATCGGCGAAAAGTAGCTGATACGCCGAGACCAAAATGGTGAGTTGCCAGGTAGGAATGGTATTTTTTCATTCCTTTGTCATCCATTGCGCAACAGGGGAGAGCATCTCCCTAAGGGTTCCGTTGAACATCGGGCATAAGGAACTTGGTAAACCCAATAAGTCCCATACACATAAGTGGAATGGTATCCCAACCGTGAGGAAGGGGGAAGGCTTAGTGGGCAGAGGATGCTGGAAAAAGCGAATGCCATGCTGTAATGGTGTGGATAGGGCTGTAGTATCGGTTGAACTACAGGGATACCCAACTTGAAACATAAATGTAGAATATAACTCTCCCAACCTTTACTAAATGTCCAAGTTTATCCAAATTTTTTATATATCTACTATTCTATTTATAACGCATTAAGTAATCCGACATAAAGACCTAATCTCTTGTGATGGAAATTTAAACTTTCTAAAAAAAGTTATCAATGCGCGGAGAAAATCTTTAAAGAAAGTGTTGTACGTAACTGTTTTACGCATATATTTCCAAAAGCGTTCAATCGGATTTAATTCAGGGGAATAAGGAGGTAGGTACAGTAATTCTATTTGATGTTCATGTTCTTTTAAAAATTCTTTAACGAATTTGGTGTGATGCGCACGAGCGTTATCAACGATAAGTATTATCTTATCGACATGGGAATAAAATCTAATGAGATACGCTAAAAATTGCTTAAATTGCTCGGCTTTTAAATGCTCCGACAGTCCAATATGGACTCTACCGATAATTGGGTCTACAGCTCCAATGATATTCTGCTTTTTTCGACCTTCTGGAATTTATTGATCTATTTTTTAAGTGAATATGCTCTTAAAGCAAATTCCGTTGCTTTTTTACCGTCTTCAAAATTAGGATGCTCTTGTCTTTTATTTAAAACGCAATTTATGAAATGGTCAATTAAAGTATGTTGTGGAATCTCACTTGTAGGTTTACAAGCTAATGCGTCTTTAATAAATTGATTCCTTTTTAATTTCTTAAGAGCAAAAGAGATCGGTTCGCTTGAGTGTAAATTAATTTTCAAAATTCCTTTGGTTCCAAATATCTCAATAATTTCCGTAGGTTCATTGCACCAAGAAACACTTATGATACCAAGGACATTATTTTGAAACCGAAAGAGTATATTGCAATTGTCCTCATTTTTTATTTTCTTGCAAGAAACATTATGACTATACCCTTCAATATCGGAAAACTCACCAATTAAATACCGAAGAATATCTATGCAATGAACACCAAGATCTAATAATACGCCCCCTCCAGCCTTTTCAGAATCAAAAAACCATTTTTGCTCCGATAATGGTCTCCAAGAAGTATACGGACCTAAATGACTAAAAAAATATCTTACCAATGTTATATTTCCCAATACTTCATTTATAATAATGTTCTTTAGGTGGCCCATGAGGGGGATATATCTTTTTTGAAAAGAAGAAAAGTAAATCAAATTTTCTTTTTTTTGCGTTAATAACTCTTCAATTTCTTTTAATTCATCCATTGTAATGCATATGGGCTTCTCACATAATATGTTTACGTTGTTTTTTATCGCTTCAATAGTCATGGGAGCGTGTAAATAATTTGGAGTGCAAATTGATACAACTTGCAAATTCTCTTCGCTTAACATCTTTCTCCAATCTTCTCCCCAATACACATTCGGTATATTAAATTTTTCCGACGCTTTTTTAGCACTTTGTTCCGTTCGGGAGGCAACTGCTACTATTTCGCATTGTTCATTCTTTTTGTAACTTGATAAGTGTAGATATCCGAAACCTCCGGCACCTATCAAACCAACTCTTAGTTTCATGATATATCTAATAAAAATTTCAAAAAATTTAATCTTTATAATCAAACATCATAAATAAATAAGAACTGCTTTAATCACTTCCATAAGATTTTTATAAATGAGTTCGTACGCTTCCAAAGCTTTTTGGAAAATTATTCTATAAGTTATGAATTCATCAAAAGAGATTCTCAATCCGATAGAGGTCAATTCGGAATGGGAAGAGGTCAAATTCAGTTATTAATTGAATATTTATAAAAAATTATAAATAGCTAAGTTTCTTTTTATTTAGATGACAAATGAGATTTGGGGCTGACGGTTGGTTTAACCAGCTGAGGAACCTCGCCTCACACCCTGAGCAAGGAGTAGATAACTATTACGATGAAAATCGTATTTTAGGAACTGAAACGACACTGCCCTTATACGCATATTAATGACTTGGAAATAAGCCAGAGAAATTGTATGAGGGAACGGTTGGAACGAGCTAAAACCTTGGTGCAAGGCCAAATGAAAGCGATGAGGATCTTGGAACGAGCTTTAGGTAGGCCGCTTAGTTTGATGCCCCAGCTATTGTTCGGCGACGAAAATAGTACAGAAAGGCGGGTATAAATCTCAGGTGTCATTTTTTTCCTAGTCTTAGAAAAAGTTATTTTCCAAGAACTAGCTTGGCAAAATATTCAAAATCACGGTTATAAGTTCTTTCAGCTTCTTTTGAAATTTTAACAAAAGCGCAGCCTGGCAACTGTCTCATAGCGAGATGATATTCAATGCAATCACAACATTTACCCCTCCTTGAACAATCATATGTGCAGGAGCAGTCTTTTTTCATTTCTTCTTGTTTACATTCTGTCATATTAACACGATTTAATTTATACTATTAATTAACCAAAATGAACTATTTTTTAAAAGAATTCGAATTTTATAATTTCATATATTCAATTTTTAAATTTTTAGAAATTATTTACGATAAATTCGAAATTATAAAAAGTGGAAGCTTTTTGGCAAAGAAGAAAAATGTTTTATTTGTCTGTACGGGAAATTTAGATCGTAGTCCTACTGCTGAGCAATTATACAAGGATCGAAACGATTTAGAAGTCAAATCAGCAGGTACTCATTGGTCAGCTCCACGAATTTTAACTGGGGATCTCATTGAATGGGCAGAGATCGTTTTTGTTATGGAAGAACACCACCAAAAGTTCATTATCAATTGGATGCCTGAGGTTTCAAATAAAGTTATTGTTCTTGGAATAGAAAACAAATATCTTAATAATGATCCCGAGTTAATTCGAATTTTAAGACTAAAAATTGACCCATTTCTTATTAAAAAATAAGATAAACTCACTTATTTCTAAATGATATAAGATAAAAAAATTAAATTAAAATATTAATCGACCATACTGAATGTTCCGTCATTTGCCCCACAATTCGGACAATTTTCAGGAATTTCATCCGTATCAAACACAGCTCCACATTTATCGCACTTCCAATGCAAAACGGTATCCCATTTTAAATAATTTGTGAGAGTTTAGACTATTAAATTATAATAGATTCTTATTAAAAATTTTTGTAATTAGTTTTGGCTTTATTTTTGACAAGTTTTTAAAATCTCTCTTAAATTTTCCCTAATTCTTCATGGAGAAGATTTTTTATAGCAGAATTTCAAAGTTTTCTTAATGGATCATGGAAATTATTTCTTGGAAAACTTTCTGTTGATTTTGGCGAGTTAAATTAAACAGTATTACTTCAGGAACATTTAAAATGTAATCTTTTAGAGGATGTTGCATTTTTTTCCCAATCGTTGCTATAATTGAGATATTAGAACGAAAGATTTTCTTAACGAACTCTTGAAATTTGCGGGAAAATAGTTCCATCTTCCCTATTTCATCTAAAACGATTAAATCAACTTTCTTATTTTGAATTAGTTCTAATTTTAGAATGAGTTTCTCGAATTTATCTATAAAAATGCGATATTTACCTAATTTAAATTGCGTTTTATAATTTCCTATTCTTGCTAATTGTGTCTTCTTTCCAGAAAAAATATCTTCAAGGTCAAACCCTACTCTGTTTCCATCATTATTTCTTACTTCAGGAGTTTTAAAGCCAAAAATTACATAATTCTTTTTAGAATAGTGCTCAATTAGTTTTGAAATTAGAGTAGATTTGCCACATCTAGGCGGTCCTGTAATTAAAATCTTTGGCTTCAATTTAAAAATTACTTTTAATTTTAATTTATTAAATTGATTTAATAGTTAATAGGTTACTTCGATCAGGTTTATTTGAAATTAAATTAAATTTTTTCTTTTTTGTTCTCTCTAATTGATCAAACAGAAAATGGAAGAAGCCTTTTATTTTTAAATGTAAAAAAATTTATACTATAGTAAATTACACCTCTTACTTAAATTATTAGTTGATGGAATAAAAATGAAGAGTTCCACTTTTACTTATAAGGATCAAGATGGTATCGAGATCTTCGTTTATAAATGGGAACCAGATACAGAACCTAAAGCAGCGATACAAATAAGCCACGGTTTAGCTGAGCACGCTAAGAGATATACCCACGTAGCAGAAGTATTATGTAACGAAGGATACATCTGTTATGCAAATGACCATAGAGGTCACGGAAGAACGGCTGGCGATCTAACTGAAGCGACTTTAGAGGGAAATGCTGGAGATTTGGGACCTAATGGCTGGAGGGGAGTAGTAGATTCGATGCACGAATTATCCAAAATAATTAAAAAAGAAAATCCCAACCTTCCACTGTTTTTAATAGGACATAATTGGGGTTCGTGGTTAAGTCAAGATTATATTCAAGAATACGGAAATGAACTTAATGGATGCGTTTTAAGTGGCACTTTAGGGAAACTAAGAGCAACGGTAATTAAAGTTGGTAAAATACTCGTTAAATGGGAGCTTAACAAATTAGGTCCAAACGTTCCAAGCCAAAAATTACATAATCAAAACATTACACCTAATAATCACGATTGGAAAAATGAAGAAGGCGCAACGGGATACGAATGGTTAAGTAGAGATAAAGCAGAAGTTCAGAAATACATTGACGACCCATGGTGCGGATTTGTAAGTCCTGCAACCGTTTGGTTAGAATTTTTAAACGGATTTGAAAAAATATTTAAAAAAGCGAACGAACAAAAAATCCCAAAAGATTTGCCAATATATCTAATTTCGGGATCTTTATGTCCAATAGGCAATAAAACCAAGACCGTTATGGCACTAATTAAACGATACAAAGAATACGGTATTAAAGATGTGACTTATAAATTTTATGAAGACGCTCGTCACGAAATTTTTAACGAGATTAACCGCGACGAAGTGTTTAAAGACCTTATTAATTGGCTTGATTCCCACTTATAATCCTTAATATAACTAAAAATATTCAAAATTCTTTTTTTTAAATACTGACAAATTTAATAATATTAAAGAGAAAAAGAGAATTTCAAATTAATCTCGGCTTAATTCTCGAAATTTTTCTAATAATTCTTTTTGTTGGGGAGTTATATTTTTTGGAATTTCTACATTCGCAACAACATATTGATCCCCTTTTCCTTTGCCGCGCAAGTAAGAAGCACCGCGATTTTTTATGCGAAACTCAGTTCCATGTTGAGTTCCGGGTGGTATTGCTAGTTCTTTCTTAGTAATTTTATTATTTTTATAATCTAATGTATCGACGCTAATTTTACCTCCAAGAATCGCAGTAACGATGTCAATGTCAGCTTTTGTATACAAGTCGTTCCCCCGTTTAATAAAACTTTTATGCGGAAATACACGAATTTTCAAATATAAATCTCCGGGGATTGCTCTGGTTGACGGGATATGACCTGCTCCTTGAACTTTTAAATGAACTCCATTTTCCACTCCGGGTGGGATTTTAATGTGAATCTTTTTACTTTCTGGAACCATTTTCTTCCCCTTACATGAACGACATTTCTTAGTAATAATTTCTCCCGTTCCCATACAATTATAGCATTCGGATTCTCGAATTATCGTTCCAAATCCAGAACGAGTCATTTTTCTCATCCTTCCAGAACCTTGACATTCCGGACACGTTTTTACGCTAGATTTGTTTTGCGCACCAGTGCCCTCACAATCGGAACAAGGGATATATCGTTCTATAAAAATGTCCTTTTTCAAGCCAAACATAGCGTCCTCAAATTCTATTTCAATTCGATCTTCAATATCCCCTCCTACTTCTCTACGTGGTTGCGCCCTCCTGGTTCTGGTTCCGAACCCTCCAAAATCATCAAACCCTCCAAATCCACCAATGCCTCCCAATCCTCCGGATCCAAAAATAGATTTAAATAGCTCATCAATACCAGGAATGCCTCCACCGAAAAAATCGCTCATATCAATATCCACTCCACGAAATCCAAAACGATCGTAATTATTCCGCTTTTGAGAATCACTTAATACTTCATACGCTTCTTGAAGCTCAATAAATTTATCCTTTGCGTTTGGATCGCTTTTATTCAAGTCTGGATGATATTTTCTGGCTAATCGTCTATAGGCGAGCTTAATATCGTTTTCGGTAGCGTCTTTGCTTACACCCAATACATCGTAATAGTCTCGTTTATTTCTCTTAGAACTCATAATATCCTAATCCCTAGTGGTTCCTAAAAAATTTCCTAATCTATCTATTAGAATCAATTCTTAAATTTATTTTTTTAGGTTTAAGCATATTTTTAAATAGAAATATATTTTTTCTTTCAAACCAATACGAAAAACGAAATAATAAAGTTAGATAATTTAAAAATCAAAAAAAAAAAAAGTAATTTCTTTTAAGAATTATTGGATTTGAGCTTATTCTTCCTCATCCCAATCTACATCGACGACTTTTTTGTCTTTATCTTTTTCCTTCTTCTTGTCTGACTCTGATTTGTAAGAGACACCACCGGCACCCGTACTTCCCATACCACCTGGAGGAACTCCACCCATCCCTCCTGGTGGAGCACCCCCCATTCCGCCAGCAGCTCGTTGAGCTTGGTCAGCTGCTTGTTGATAATATTGCTGTTGAGCTTGAGTTTGATAGATCCTCTGAGAGAATCCATGCATGGATTTCTGAAGATTTTCTATACCTAATTTTATTCTTTGAGTGTCTTCGCTCTCAATATCTTCTTCTAACGATTTTATTGCGTTTTCAATTTCTGTTTTTTCGTTGTCTAAGATCTTATCCTTATTTTCTTCCATAAGCTTTCGAATTTGATAAATCATAGATTCCGCGTTATTTTTTGCTTCTACTTTTTCTCTTACTTTTTTATCCTCTTCCTCAAATTGTTCAGCATTCCTAATTTTTTCTTGAATTTCTGCTTCTGTTAGACCTTTAGCACCTGTAACAGTAATACCCGTTTCTTTGCCAGTACCTAAATCCTTTGCGGTGACATGCACGATCCCATCGGCGTCGATGGAAAACTTTACTTCAATCTGAGGCATGCCTCGCGGCGCAGGAGGTATCCCAGTTAAGTGAAACATGCCTAAAGAAATATCATCTTGTGCCATAGCTCTTTCTCCTTGGAGCACATTGATTGTGACCGCAGGCTGGTTATCTGCTGCCGTCGAGAATGTCTGGGCTTTTTCCGTAGGGATAGTGGTATTTCTTTCAATTAGTTTAGTAAATACGCCACCAAGAGTTTCCACACCTAAGGAAAGGGGTGTCACATCCAGCAGCAATAAATCTTCGACATCTCCGGCAATAATTCCCCCTTGAATCGCAGCACCTATCGCAACGTATTCTATAGGATCTACTTCTCTCTGTGGATCTTTTCCAAAAAACTTCTTAAATCTTTCTTGAACCGAAGGCATTCGAGTTGGACCACCAACTAAAATTATTTTGTCAATGTCTCTTGCAGACAATTTAGCGTCGGACACAGCTCTTTGCATAATTGGGTCCAATCTTTTCAATGTAGGCTCGATTAATTGTTCTAATTTTGCTCTTGTAAGTTCCTTCTCCAGATGGACGGGATTTCCACCTTTTTGGCTGAGATATGGAAGATTTATAGATGTTGATAAAGTTGTAGATAACTCAATTTTTGCCCTTTCACCAGCATCTCTTATTCTTATCATAGCTTTACTATCACCAGTTAAATCAATACCTTCTTTCTTTTTGAATTCCTCTACAATCCAATCAACAATCGCATTGTCCATATCCGTACCTCCGAGTCGAGTATCCCCCGCAGTAGATATAACTTCGACTACCCCTTCTCCATATTCTACAAGGGATATATCGAATGTACCGCCGCCCAGATCGAGCACGCATATCTTCATTAATTTATCCTTTGCCTCTTTATCTAAACCGTAGGCCAAGCAAGCAGCGGTAGGTTCGTTAATCATCCGCACAACTTCTAGACCAGCGATCTCTCCTGCGTCTTTAGTAGCAGTGCGCTGGGCATCGTTAAAATATGCAGGTACCGTGATTACTGCTTTTTTAACAGGTTCTCCTAAGTATGATGATGCGTCATTTTTAATTTTTGTTAAAATCATAGCAGAAATCTCCTCAGGCGTGAATTCTCTCGTTTCTTTTCCAACTTTTACTTTAGCTTTATAGCTAGTTCCCATTTTTCGCTTAATTGCCGTTACTGTTCCATCTGGATTTGAGACAGCTTGACGTCGGGCTGGTTCACCAACAATTTTCCGTCCATTTTCGTCAAAAGCGATGTAAGATGGAAAAGCCTTTCCGCTTAACGTTCTTCCTTCGGCAGCAGGAATTATCTCCGGTTTACCCGTAGCAGTTAATACTGCACAAGCAGAGTTTGAGGTTCCTAAATCGATTCCGATGATTCTTTCTTTTTTCTTTGGTTTCTCTTTTTTCTCTTCGCTCATTTTTTAATTTCACCAATTATTGGCTATTTAAATGATTTAATTATCGTGAAGTCGTTTCTTTTATTAATTATATATCACTCAAAAATTAAAAATTTTATCTTTATAGTAAAAAAAATCAATAACATTTATACCAAATATTATCAAATAATTTTATTTTTGTAATTATTTCGAAAATACTACTGTAAATTAGAAAGGATTTACGCTATAGATGCTTAAATATTTTAACTCAATATTAACATATTGAGGAGTTCCCTCAATAGTAGAAAAGTTTTCTCGTATCGAGAATGGAAGAGCATAACTGAAAGCCCGTCCAGCGCAGTTCTGGACGACGCCCTTTCGGAGTAGAAAAGCATTCCCAAATTCCGCAACGGATGACGGGATAGAGGCGTTCGGACTAATGCCGCAAATAATTCAGCAAAACATC
>JAUWBH010000116.1 GCA_030605085.1 Promethearchaeota archaeon
CGTGCCGAGTCTTACATTTTCTCCAAAGGCTTAACTTCCCGCTATTCCCTCGGTAGAATTCCGTTTCTTTTTGTATCGTTGGTTATCCGACCAAAGAGTAGGAATTAATTAAAATATATTTTAAGAGAATTTAAAAAAAAGGAGTGCGAAGATTTAGTGAATTCTCCTCCAGCTCAATTCATCACCTTCCTAAAGAGAAGGTGTTTTCTTGAGCAGTCAGGATAAAATTCTACTGAGCTTGAAATTAATATTAATCTTGCGATAATTAATATTATTATCGAAAGATGACTAATGATCTCTAAAATACCTCCGATTACGAAAGAATAAAAGGCTACTAAAAGTAGTTTTCCTTTTAATTTAATCTTTGGATCGTCAGATTTCATAGATTCTCTTGCAAATATCGTGCTCGTAATTAATAATATAATTAATAACGATATTTGGTAAGCTGTAACTACTAAATTGTAACTTGCGTCAACGGGACCAAGTACTTCTCCGAGGACAGACGGATCTGTAAAAAGAAAATATAAGAAGTATATTTCAAAGAGAGCGCCATAAATTGTAACTATTGTTAGCAATATCTTTTGTTTATCTTTATATTTAAAGTCAGTAAAAGCCGCCATCCATAGTAAAGCGGTGATTGGTAGCAATCCATTCCCTAATAGCATATATAATTGATCGCTAATTCCATTACCTGTTGTGAGGATCAATAAAACTGAAAGAGAACTTGAATACCAGATCGAGACTAAACAAATCCATGTAAAACCAACCAATAAAAAAACTCGTTTTTTAAATTTAGGATATTTCAATGCTATTTTGGCCCCAACAATTATAGATATAGCGACGAAAATCATGCTAAATATTCCATTAATTAATTCGACAGTTCCTAACTCCATAAATAAGCCTCCTTTTTTTCATTATTCTTTAATTTATTATGTATAATTATTAATTACTAAATGATCTATAAAAAAGTTGTAGTAAGGAATTATAGAAAAAAAAATAGAAAAAAATTCTAAACCTTTGGTTCCTTTTTAATAAATAATTTAAGGTAAAGTTGATTTACAAAATAATTAGGGTGACATGGTAAAAAATGGTTGCTAGCAAAGAAAAGATAATTAGAGCGCCTATCGCATGTATTCTAGGTCACATCGACCATGGTAAAACATCGCTCTTGGATTATATTCGAGGAACCGTTGTTCAAAAGAGAGAAGCTGCTGGAATTACTCAACATATAGGAGCGTCTTATTTTCCATCTGATGATATTAGAGCCTTTTTAAGAAAGTCAAAACAAGAATATGCAGAAAAAGAGATTAAACTTCCGGGGATTTTAATTGTAGACACGCCAGGACACGCTGCTTTTATGAATCTCAGGAAACGAGGTGGCGCTGTTGCAGATATTGCGATTTTAGTTATAGATGTGACAGCGGGGACTATGCCTATAACCTGGGAATCTGTAAGAATTTTAAGAGAAAAAAAAACCCCATTCGTAATTGCTGCAAACAAAATTGATAGAATTTCCGGTTGGAAATCAACTACGGATGCCGATTTTCTTGATACTTACAATAAACAAAAACCGCATGTGAAAGACTTTTTAGACGAAAAAATTTTTCAAATTATCGTAAACTTTCTAGAAGAAGGATTCAAAGGTATTGATAGATATGATAAAATAAAAGATTTTACAAAAAAAATAGCGATCGTCCCTACATCTGCTAAATCTGGAGAAGGTATCTCTACGCTTTTAATGATTTTAATGGGTTTGGTTCAACAATACTTAACTAAAAATTTAAAATTTTCGGAAGGCCCCGCTAAAGGAGTTGTATTAGAAGTTAAAAAGGAGAAAGGATATGGAAAAACAATAGATGTGTTAATATACGATGGTATCATTAAAAAGGGAGACGTGTTTATTGTAGGAGGTTTAGAAAAGCCCATTAAGTCAAAAGTTAGAGCGTTGTTAATGCCTAAACCTTTAGACGAAATTAGGGATCCAAGGCAAAAATTTGATTCTAAAGACTTGATAAGTGCCGCCGCTGGTCTTAAAATATTATCTCCTAATATTGAAGATGTAGTTGCTGGGTCACCCCTTAGGGTTGTTGCTGACCCTTCTGAAGAAGATGCTGTGTATAAAGAAATAGAAGCCGAAGTAGAAAGCATAAGAATTAAGACAGACAAAGCCGGTGTTGTTTTAAAAGCAGATGCATTAGGTTCTCTTGAAGCTTTGGAGAATCACTTTTCGAAAAATGGTGTGAAAATTTCAATAGCAGATGTGGGCCCGATTAAGAAAGAAGACCTTATGAATGCTAACTTAATTAAAGATTTCGATCCCTATTCCGCTGTAGTTCTTGGTTTTAATGTATCGATTTTACCTGAGGCTCAAAAACAAGCTTATCTATATAATATTAGGATTTTTACAAATAATGTCATATATCGTTTATTAGAAGATTATATTGAATATGCAGAAACCAGAAGAGCAAAAGATACTGCTAAAGAGCTAGGTGATCTAATCTTGCCAGCCAAACTTAAGATGTTTCCTGAACATATCTTCAGGAACTCGAATCCCGCTGTTTTTGGAGTAAGCGTGGAAGGAGGGACCTTAAAAGCAAAAGTTCTAGTAGTTACAGATAAAGGTAAAAAAGTAGGGAGGGTACATCAGATACAAGATAAAGGACAAACATTAGATAAAGCAGATAAAGATAGCGAAGTGGCAATATCCATTAGAGGCATAGAAATCGGCAGAGATATCAAAAAGGACGAAACTCTTTTTGTTAATGTTCCAGAGTCGCATGTAAGACAGCTAATGGCAAAATTCTTGAACGAAATGACGAGCGACCAAAAAGAAGTCCTCAGAGAATACATTAAATTAATGAGAGAAACAAATCATCCTTGGTGGGACATGTAATTTATTTATATAAGTTCATATGAGATTATAATTCACCTTGATCAATACCATTTGAATTAATACCATGAATTCGATAAGTCAAATTTTAAACGAAGTTTTAAACGGTATAATTCCTACAAATCAAGAATTAGATTTAATCAATGAGATAGTTGAAAAATTAAAGTCTTTATTAGAGAAAAAAGCGAAAGAATTAAATATTGTATATACTCGAATAGAACCTCAAGGATCAACTGGAATTAAACAAACTCAATTAAGAAACGATTTTGATATTGATTTATTTATAGGATTAAACTACGATTTATACAAACCAAAATACAAAGGGCTAAGTAAAAATAAGTTAAAAAAAGCGTCGAAAAAAGACTTTTTAGATTTATGCAATAATTGGATAATAAAAACTTTATCCGATTATGTGAAAGAATTTCACAGCCCTCGCCTTTTATACGCAGAGCACCCTTATGTAACAGTCGATTTTATTACTCAAAACCTTAAAATTAAGATTGATATTGTTCTTTATTTTGATTTAGATGTAGAATATATAAGAAAAAACGGTCCTATAACGGCTGTTGATAGGTCTCCATGGCACGGACGATTTGTAAGAGATAACCTTTCTATAGAACAGAAAAATCATGTAAGGCTTTTAAAACAATTTTTTAAAGCCTGCCATAGCTATGGGGATAAAAGTGCGGTTGGAAAGGTTGGATTTATTGGATACAGTGCTGAATTGTTAGTTTATTACCTTGGAGATTTTCAAAATGTTATTAAGACCTTTAATAACTTAAAAGAGAATCCTTTAGATTATTATAAGAGAAGTATAAAAGAATTAAGTAAGATCATCCATTTTCAAAACGATTATCTTATTATCACAGATCCAATCGATATGAATAGAAATGTCGCATCAGCAATCTCAGAAAAAGCGTACAAATATTGTAATCAGAGAATAAAAGAATTTATAGCAAATCCGAGCAAAATTTTTTTTGAAATACGCCCAATTCCTGAAACCAACTTAATATCATCTAAAGATCGTATTCTCTCGAAAATATTTATTATAAAATTAAAGAACATAAGTGATGAGGTTCATTACACAATAAATAGAGATAAATTGAACTCTTTAGGGGATAGTATTAAAGCGACTGGAGAAAAAGAATTCTCACATGCAGAAAGGTTTGGAAAAATTGTGTTTGCAGCGTATTTTGAAGAAAAGACTAATGAATACAATTTAGCAATATATTGCGAAAATCCAATAATTTCAAAAACATTTTTCCGTAGAGGACCACCTATTAAAAATGTTGTTCATGTTGATAAATTCAAGAAAAAAAATCCAAATCATTACGAGAAGGATGGGTATTTGTGGGTGGAATCTATAAGAAAGTATACAAAATTTCTTATTTTCTTAAAAGATTTTATTAAATCTAAACTTCCCGATAACCTAGAAGTTGTAAATATTTCTGAATTTATTAACGCTAAAACAACTTCGGGAAAAAGAGCATTATACGTCTTAAAAGAAATGGTTTTGCCATTTTATCTGTAAAAAAAAAATATTACATAGACAAAAAACAAAAAAATATTAAAAAATAAACTAAATTAAAACAACACAAAAAAATTGGTAAATTTTTATGGATTTTGAGAAATTAACCGAACTTGTTATAGAATTAGAAGTCGACGATATTGCTTCAGCAGTCAAAGAAGCGTTAGACGAAGGTAAAGAACCTTTTGAGGTTCTAAACGCTTTAACAAAGGGTATGGATTCTGTAGGCGCTCTCTACGAAAGAAAGGAATATTACTTGACTGAATTAGTATTAGCGGGAGAAACTATGAAAGAAGCGTTTATAATATTAAAACCTGCTTTAGCTGACTCAGATAAGTCAGTAAGTAAAGTAAATATAATTCTAGCAACAGTAAAGGGAGACAATCACGATATTGGTAAAAATATTCTTGGATCTCTTTTATTGAGTTCTGGATTTGAATTACATGATTTAGGCATGGATGTAGACGAGCAGACTATCGTAGAAAAAGTAAAAGAAACTGGCGCGACCATCGTTGCATTAAGTTCGCTTTTAACTATGACCGTAGAACATATTCAAGTCGTACACGAAGCGTTAAAGGCTGCAGGGCTAAGAGATAAAGTAAAATTAATTGTGGGTGGTGCCCCTTTAAACATGGAACTTGCTAAAAAGCTGGGGGCAGATGCGTTTGAAGATGATGCGGTCTCTGGAGTAGCACGCATTAAAGAATTAGCAGGAATGTAAAATACTGACGCTTATAATATAAATTAAAAAAATTATTGTAAAATTATATTTCCTTTTTATCCTTTTTATCAAGTTTTTTCAAGAAAACTCCCCTCTTTATTTAGGGAGGAGTAGTTCAACTTAGTCTAAATCAACCAATTTTTCAAGGTCAGAAATTAAATTTTTTATTTCCACTTTATTCAATTTTACTTTTACTTTACCTCCGCCTTGATGCCCAAAAGTGAGAAAATACTCCCCGTTATTTTTAGCAACGGACCATTTTTTACCTTTAGGCATCTTATACGATGGAACAAGCCAATCTTCCGCCCTAAATTCAGCAATCTGGAGTAATACTCCAAAAGCGTGTTTAGGATGAATAAAAAGTTCTTTCCAAAAATTACCTAGATCTTTATAGCCAAAATAGGGAATGTTATTATTTTCAAGAATCTTTTTCGCCTGAGCAATGTCAGGGGTCTGCAAAGTTAGATGATGAACCCCTCCATCTTTGCTTTTTAAGAAATTATCCAAAAAACTCATTTTTTCAGTAGGTTTTATTATTTCTAGCCTAGTAAGATCTCCCAATGCGAAAATTTTCCAAAAATACTTTAAATTATTATCCTTACCATAGGTTTGTGGTTTAGCCCCGAGAATTTTTGTAAAAAACTCAACTGCTCTTTCGTAATTTTTTACTGCTAACGAAATGTGATCAATCCGTAAAATCATAAGTTTGTGTTTTTTTCAAATTTTTTAATCTTTACTATTTATTTTTCGAAGCTAAATAGAGGAGGGAAAGTGAGGCTCCTGCCAAAGCGACCAAACAACGGGTCAAATATTTAAATAGGTTAAGTAAGATAAAAGCGTATGGAGTTACGCTAACCAAAAGACAAAATTCTGGCAAGATTTGGTGCCTTTAACAAATTTTGTATCCAGGGAATGGCAGGAGCCACGATTTTTGAAATATTTATTTATAGCATTTAGTTAATAAAATGCCTTATCTACATACAATCGTCTTAATTACAATGAAAAAATTGTTCAAATTTATTTTTATAGAGAGTGGTAATTTTTGGAAAAATTTGACATATCAGCAAATTTTTTATGTTTCCAATTTAATTAAAATTAGGAATATTAGTCAAGATGGAAAAATGAAAGTTTATGTCAAGTGAGAAAAAGAAGAAAACTCCGAAAGTTTTAGATCCAATGCAAAGAATGCTCAAGGCTTTGGCATTTTTAAAACCAGATAGAGTTCCGGTATTGTTTTTTCCAGAGTTCGATCTGATGGCAGATTTTGCAGAAAAAAAAGTAAAAGAATATTTAGCTGATGTGGATCTCCAGCTCGAAACTGGAGAAAAATTTAAAGAAAGGTTTTCTGAGGCTTATTGCGCAGTTTCAATATATCAACCATATGCGGTTGCTCAAGCACTTGGTTGTAAACTCATGGAACCAGAGGATTTAATCCCTTCAGTTATTGAACACGCCATAGAAAAACCAAGCGATGTTGAAAAGTTTAAAGTCCCTGAATCCGTTGGGATGTCCCAGGGACAGGGGATTGGCTCAAAAAAATTGAATATTCTTTAGATTCTGGAATAAAACCCGCTGGAACTGGCGAATTTGGACCCTGTGAAATTGCAGGTTTAGTTTATGGCTATAACAAACTAATGTTTGATATGGTAAAGAGACCAAAAATAATTCATAATTTACTTGAAAAATGTACTGAATTTGTCATTAAATTCCAAAAAGAGTGGATAAAATTAATAGGAGGATTCTCGTCCATCGTTTTAATAGCAGATCATTATAGCGGTTTCATTAATAAAAAGTTGGTGGATGAGTTCTTTGCGCCTTATCATAAAAAAGTTTGTGACGAACTTAAACCATTCACGGGAGCTATGTTTTATCACTCTGAAAATAGAAGCCATCACTTTATTCATGAAATTGGCAATTGGGGATATGCTATGTTTCATGGTCAAGATTGGGGAGAACATCAGAAAGTCAAGGAAATTGTTTCTAATTTAGAAAATAAATTTACGTTAGTGGGTCAGATTCCAGGAAGAGATGTAATGCTCATGGAACCAGACGATAAAGTCGTGGAGCAAAAAATGATTGAGAATATCCAGATATATGGACCGGGTAGTGGATATATCTTATCAACTGGTGGAGGAGTCAATCGAGGTACACCTTTTAGAAGGATGGATATGATAATAGAACTTACTAAAACATATGGTAGATACAAAACTAAGAAAAAATTATATGGTCCCGATGAAGGATTGGATTAGAAATAAAATAATAATAAAAATATGAAAAAAAACAAATAAAAAACATAATTAATTTACAAAAACAAAAGAAATTGGTAGAATAATATGGATTTTGAAAAGTTAACTGAACTTATTATTGAACTAGAAATTGATGACATTGCGGACGCTGTAAAAGAAGCTCTTGAAGTTGACGGAAAAGACCCACATGATGTTTTGAATGCCTTATCTAAAGGTATGGACGAAGTAGGGCGCCGATACGAGGCGGAAGAGTATTATTTAACCGAGTTGGTACTAGCGGGAGAGACGATGAAAGAAGCGTTTAAAATTTTACGGCCTGCGATGGCTGCTTCTGATAAATCCAAAGAAAAAGTGAAAGTGATTATCTGTACAGTAAAAGGGGATAATCACGACATCGGAAAAAACATCCTTGGAACATTACTATTAAGTTCTGGCTTTGATGTAATTGATTTAGGTATGGATGTTGATGCGGAAACTATTGTGGAAAAAGTCAAGGAAACTGGAGCTCCAATAGTGGGCTTAAGCTCTCTTTTAACTATGACGGTAAAACAGATTACAACCATCCACGAAGCACTACAGGCTGCGGGAATTCGAGACAAAGTGAAAATAATCGTTGGTGGAGCGCCACTAAACATGAGATTAGCTAAAAGCCTAGGCGCCGATGATTTTGCAGACGATGCTGTAAAAGGTATCGCACATATTAAAGAATTGGGATAATCATCATTTCTTCTCAATATTTTTTTTAAAAAAAACGCTAAATTATTATAATCTAATTAAAATTTTTTATAAAAGAATGGTGTTCGAATGAATTGTAGAGAGAGAGTGTTAACAGCATTAAACTTAGAAGAACCCGATCGTATACCTTGCCATACAATTTTAATCGATGCAAATAATGTTGATAAGATTCTAGGAAAACCTCAAATCAGCGATTTTGACACATTAGAACAAGTAAAACGGGATAATCCAAATAATTGGGTCGAAGAAATTAGCAATTTAATAGAAGCTGTAGAAACATCGATTTTTTCTCGATGCGTAGAGGCCGCTATTGAAATAGGCCTTGATTGTATGCAAGTAGGAATTGTCCCCGTAGAGTTTATAGAAGATCCTAACGACGAAAGAGACCTAATGAAAGATATATTCGGGCGAATTTGGGAAGCACGCAACAACGAAGGCAATTTTAATCCTTATTATTTATATGGTACTACGAATTCCATTGAAAAATGGAAAGATGTAAAAGAAAACCTTGAGGGGCCCATGACCGAGAAATACACTAAAATGGTTAAAAAATTTTATCGTCGCATAAATAAGAAACATAAGGATAAAATATTAGTAGCGGTTACAAATGATCTAGCTGGTGTATTCGAAAGTGCGTGGCAAGGAATGGGATTGACTTTTTATTCAAGAATGCTCCATAAAAATCCAAAATTTATAAAGGAAGTTCATGAAGTAATAGCCCAATTTACAGCTAATTGCTAATTTTTCTACAATATAATTATACACTTTTTCTTTTCTTCTAATTTGTTTTGGAAAATGAACTGTTTTCCATAAATATTTTCGATTATTAAGTCGAATAGCGTAAACTTTTTTTTTAAACTTTTCTTCGTTTAATACTTCAACGAGAAATACACCTCGTTTATACGAAAAATCAATCAAACACGCTGCCTCAGACGACCTGGGATTAAAAATCCAATCGTTTAGAGCGAATTGCATATGATAATGACCTAAGGCTAAGTAATCAACTCTATCTTTCAGAAATTGTACTTTTCTTAAATCAACTCCGGGGACATTTTTCATTTGACCTTCAATACCATAGTGTTGTAAAAGAATATGGAAAAGACCATCGTCTTTAGTGATCGCCCCTCTAATTTTAGGTAATATCTCCTCAGGTTTTTGCCCGAGATATCGCGTTCCATAAATCATCGTGTTTTTAACTTGTATTTTGCCCCCTTTTTTCGTTTCATAATTATAAAGAGGGAACATCTTCTCGAGAGGAGCGTCTATGTCACCGTCAAGAAGTATTATCAATCCTAAGTTTGCTATTAATTTTAACCAAGATTGACCGCGCCGTGGTAATCTTACTCCTCCCGCAAATTTACGAATATCGTGGTTCCCTTCAATGGAAATGATTGGAATTGATCCTTTGGTAGAGATTTCAAAATCCCTTAAAATATTTACGATTTTTAGTAGTTTTTCAGGTAATAACTCGAGAGAAGTAAACACATCTCCTCCTAGCAACATAAAATTTACTCGATGTTTAATTGCCAGAATTAAAATTTCTTGAAAAGCCCGAATAAAATCTTCGGATCTATGGTCGTTGCTGTATTGTTGACAACCAAGGTGAATATCACTTGCGTGTATGAATTTTACGGAATTTCTATTTTCTTTTTGACTTTTTGAATAAATTTCAAATTCGTTTTCGAAATTATTGGTACTTGACATTCTTCAATAAAAAATTCTTTGTCCCATTATTTTATAAAAAGAATATTATTTGGTCGTTTTTAAATAATAGAAGCCCAGAAGAATAGTGATAAACTAATTTCTAAAAGAATAATTTTAGAAAAATAAGGATATATGGCTTCAAGATTTCAAAATCAGACAGAACAATCCCTTTCAAAAATAATTCTTGTTTTAATTATGCTAATGTAAAAAGTAAGTAGTCTCACTAATAGAAATCAATAAATATAAATTTGTGACTGTTTTTACTATAAAATCGCAAAGTATAAAATTTTTCAAAAGTTTTATTTAATAAATTATAATCAAAGAAAGGATATGAAGTGGAATAATTTTCACTTAATACAATAAAAATTTATTTAAAATGAATTATAATAATTAATTTACATAAATCGGAGTTGATAGCTTATAGTTAAGGTAAAAAATCCTGATGAAATAGCCAAGTTAGTGACTTCGGGTTCATACGAAAAGAAACGTATATTTTCAATTACCGCCCATATAGATCATGGCAAAACAACAGCTACTGATTATCTATTAAGACGAGCTGGACTTATGAGGCCTGAAGATGCTGGTCAGTTGCAAATGACAGATAGCGACGATGAAGAAAAAAATGACATCTTATGTCATTTTCTTTAGCAAGAAAGAGGCATTACTATTTTTACAAGCGTCGTTCTGCTGTCATTTAAAGATCCGAGAAAACCCGACGATGACGAACCGTACATTTTTCAATTAAACGATACACCTGGGCATATATCGTTCACTGGTGAAGTCTCTCGTGCCCTTCGAGGGAGCGATGGCGCTATTATCTTAGTTGATGCGTTAGAAGGAGTAATGACTCAGACAGAAACCAACATTAGACTCGCTGTTGGAGTAGAGCTTTGCAAACCCGTATTATTTATAAATAAAGTTGATAGATTAATAAGCGAGCTTAAACTTGATCCTAAACAGACTTACGAAAAAATAGACAACATAACAAAAGAAGTTAACGAGCTAATTAAAAAGGTTCGTCCAAAAGGATTTGATTGGAGCATAGATTTTGCTAAAAACAGCGTTGCTGTAGGATCTGCGAAGCATGGCTGGGGATTCACGTACGAAATCTTAAAAGAAAAAGGGTATACTCCCATTACCGTTTTTGAAAAATATAACGAAGGAGATATTAATTGGCTACGCGAGAATTTACCCCTTGACGAATCTATGCTAAGAATGGTTGTTGATCATTTACCAGACCCGGTAACTGCAGCAAAATATAGAATCCCTCACATTTGGGCTGGGAACCTTGATTCTGAGCTAGGCCAAGCGCTTCAAAAAAGCGATCCAAAAGGCCCTCTCTATGGAATGATAACGAAAATCTTCCTTGACCCAAAAAAGAATTATCAAGCGACTTTAATTGGTCGTGTCTTCTCAGGCACCTTAGATCAGACCCATTCGTTGTATTTAATAAATAGTAAAAAGGCGAATCGAATAAAGCGTTTAGGGGTTATGGAAATTACAGATCTTTTAGATATTCCTAGTATTCCGGCAGGAAATTTATTCGCTTTATGGGGATTTATTTGTCCTTCTGGTGAAACTTTTATTGCTGCAGATAAAATCCCTAAAGAAAAAGAAAAAATCGCAGAAATTCCTACGTTTGAAAAAATAAATTATGCATGCAAAGCTGTTGTGTCAAGATCAATAAAAGCTAAAGATCCCCAGGATTTGGCGAAACTTGGGACCGTCGTCGGAAAATGGTTACAAGCGGATCCGACGGCTGAATTTCGCCTAAATAAAGAGACAATGGAGTATATCTTAAGTGGAATTGACCCCTTACAGATTGAAATCTTAACGAAAAAGATAAATTATCAAGTAGAAATCGATATTGGAGAACCTATTATAGTATATCGGGAAAAGATTAGTAAAAAAAGCAAAAACTATCACACTAAATCGTCAAATACTCACAACCGTATTCTCCTATATATGAAGCCATTGGACGAAAAAACTGAAGAATTAATAGATCAAGGTAAAATTACTTATTTACAGAACCAAAAAGACCGCGCTGCGATATTAAGGGAAGAAGCTGGCTGGGAAACGAAAGAAGCTAGGCGTATTGTTGATGTCTATAAAGGAAATATTCTTGTTAATGGAACTTCTGGATTACAAAGATTTGATAGAGTAAAAAACGACCTCATAAGCTCATTTAGAAATTGGCTTGAAGAGTGTATTTTATCCAAAGAACCCGCCATGGGAATTAAAGCAACATTTATAGATATGGTCATCCACGAGGATCCAAGGCATACTCAGTTTGCGCAAACCGCCAGTATGGCCTATTCTGCCTTCTCCTTGGCAATGTTAGATGCCGAACCACATATATATGAACCTATCCAAAGGATTGACGTAAAAACACCGCAAGGTACTGAAGGAAGTGTAAACGCAATCATCAACCAGCATCGCGGAAGGATTCATAATGTTATTCCTGAAGATGAATACGTAAGAGTACAAGGACAAATTCCCGCTGCTGAAATAATCGGAATTGCTGACGAAATTCGGAGTTCAACGCAAGGTAGAGCCTTTTTTGGCTACGAATTCAAAGGGTTTGAAAAAGTCCCTCCCTCTTTGGAAGAAGATGTAATCTTGAGCATTCGAAAACGCAAAGGAATGCCCGCAGAAATGCCTTCTACAAAATCATGGGAGAGATTTATTTACAAACGAACCTAATAAATTATATATTCTTTATTACTCGTTTTAAACTTAATTTTTTTAAGAACAATAATTTAGAAGAAGTAATTTCAGCTATTATAAACTGAAAAGACTTTTTAAATCTTGGACATGATCCAATAAAATGTCCGGATTGTGTTCCACTAAGTTTTCTTTTTGAGCAAGACCGCTTGCTACGCAAACTGTTTTTACATTTGCAGCTTTTCCACATAATATGTCTGAAGTCATATCACCTATGAATATTGCTTCTGAAGGTTTAAGGTTCCATTTTTTAAGGATTATTTGGATTCCCTCTGGACTTGGTTTTACTTCAGTTACATCGTTGAAGCCTACAATTATTTCGAAATACTTCATCAAATCGAATCTCTCCAAGACTTCCTCAGCATAATTACTCTTGTTATTAGTTAATATTGCTAATTTTACTTTATTAGATAATTTTGAAATGATCTCATCGATACCTTCAAAAATTTTAGCATCTTCTCTATATTTATTAAATTGATTAAAAATAAAAACAGCTATACGCATTTTTTTGAAGTATCTTAATCCCTCTAAAAAAGTAGTTTTTTTTAACAAATTGTAGGAATTTAAAATTATTTGAGGCACGGGGTAATTCTGCATCTCTTCTATAAGGTCTGCAATTTCTTGTAGTACTAAATCACGGTTCACTTTTTTTAATTCATATTTATCTATCGCATCGTCTACGGCGTTTCTTATTGCTTCTATAATGTCGTATATTACACCGTCCATGTCGAAGATGATTCCCTTAACACCTTCTTTTTCTACATCAATTTTCTCCATATTAAAAAGAATTAACGTTTAAATTAATTTTAATTTTTACAGTTTACTAAAATTAAAAGAATGAAAGAACTATTATTTTATTGTCTTGAAAAGTAAGCGAATTATTTTTGTTAATGAAATTATAATGAATGAGAATCACGAAAAAGATAACGATCAAAACAACGATGATTTACAAAACTATTTAAAAGAAATGGAAAATCTTAAAGCTGATTTTTCAGATCTCGGCAAGATTGATCTCAACGAATTAAAAGAAATGAAACAAGCAATTGAAAGTGTTAAGCAAGAGGAAGAGAAAAGTTCATTTGAGGAAGAAAGCGAAATTAAACGATCTCCAGAGATTTCTCAAGACTTAGAAGAAAAAATTAAGCAAGAACTGCGAAAGAGAAAAAAAGAAAAAGATAACGATCAAAAAAACGATGATTTACAAAACTATATAAAAGAAATGGAAAATCTTGAAGCTGATTTTTCAGATCTAGGTAAAATTGATCTCGACGAATTAAAAGAAATGAAACAAGCAATTGAAAGTGTTAAGCAAGAGGAAGAGAAAAGTTTATTTGAGGAAGAAAGCGAAATTAAACGATCTCCAGGGATTTCTCAAGACTTAGAAGAAAAAATTAAACAAGAACTGCGAAAGAGAAAAGAAGAAAAAGAAGAAAAAGAAGAGACCGCAATTACACCTGAAAAATTCTTAGGATATGTTAAAAGCAGGCGAGACAAAATTTGGTATCATGCTCTTTATTATCTTGTATTTAAAGTAGAGGATCATATCGCAAGTAAGTCCTTATTGTATGATGTGTTAAAAGAGGTAACAAGTAAAAGCGCAATCGATCCCATACCGGAGCATCAATTTTATTTTGGGTTGGGGCATATTTTAAGATTATCTTTGAATAACAAAAAAATAATCCGCTATATGAGTGGAGGAAAGTTTAAAGTTAATGTTAACATAAATGAATTAAAAGAAATTTTAGAAAAAGCCGGAGCACCCATAAGTACCAGACCTGTTATTGAAGAAGACCAAAAAAAAGAAATGTTTAGAGACTTTCTTAAAGATGATTTTTTAGATATTTAATTAAGAAATTGCTCTAAATTAGTTTTTAAAGATGAAAGATAAACCATCTTTATTAATCATTGGAAATTCTAATGTCGGCAAAAGTTCTATTACAAGATTATTGGTACCAAATCCTCGAAAATTTAAGGGAAAAACAGGTAAAAGTCCTGGTAGTACATTACTTATAAAGCCGATTTGGCAACCAGGTATGAAATATCAGGTGATCGACTTACCTGGTTTCGGATTTATGCGACATTCAAGCCGTAGAAGAGTGGAACATATTAAGAAACAAATAGTAGTGCACATTGAGAAAAATTATAAAGATTTTTTCTTTGGTTTAGTAATAATTAACATTCTTAGGATTGAAGATGAGATTAATAAATACTTTATTCAACAAAAGGATACAATTCCATTAAGCTTTGAATTAATCAATTTTTTAAAAGAATTTGAAATTCCTCTTTTAGTTATTATAAATAAAATAGATAAAGTTTCAAATATCGATAAGGGTCGTATCATTAATTTATTTCTTGAATCAGCTAAAGAATATGGTTTATCTTTTATTCATTTAGACAAATTTAAGTACGAATTAAAAACGCAAATCCCGTATTTAGAATTTTCTGCTCTGAAGAAGATAAATTTGGATAAGTTAAAGCGAATTATCCAACATTATACAAGAAAATAATCGTAAATTAAATTAGGTGTTAAGGTTTGCTTCATTATAAAAAATAACTATTTTAATAATATATAGAAATTAAGAAAAATACTTTTAAGGATTCCCTATTCTGAAAAATCATGAAATATGTAGTATTAGTTTGCGACGGCGCAGCGGATTGGAAAATTGAAGATTTAGGAAATAAAACAATTTTTGAAGCAACTGAGATTCCCTGTATGGATTGGATAGCAAGTCATGGTAAGATGGGAATGTTAAGAACTATTCCAGTAGGTATGAATCCTGGTAGTGAGTGTGCCAATATGACTATTATGGGATACAGACCAGAAAAAGACATTACTGGTCGTGGACCGTTAGAAGCTTTAAGCGCTGGAGTACCTTTAAGTAAAACGGATGTGTTATTTAGATGTAATCTTATTACCATTAATGAAGGATTAATTGAAGATTATTCCTCAGGCCACATTCCATCTAAAGAATCTGAGCCTTTAATTGAATATCTTCAATCCCAATTGAAAGACGATGGAGTTGACTTTTTTCCTGGTGTTCAATATCGTCACATTTTACGACTTGATGGAAACAAATTCTCAGAAAATGTTGATCTTACACCTCCTCACGATCAACTTGATAAACCCTATGAGGATTTCTTAGCTAAGCCTATTGACACTAACGATGAAAAAGCAAAATTTACTGCGGATTTTATTAATCAACTAATTGAAAAAAGCCATAAACTGCTTATTGAACATGAAATTAACAAAAAAAGAGCAAAAAAAGGAGAAAGAATGGCAACTCACATTTGGCCGTGGAGTGGGGGGAAAAAGCCTGATATTGAGCCTTTTAATAAGAAATATGGGTTAAGCGGCTCCGTTATTTCTGCCGTTGATTTAGTATTTGGTCTCGGAATTGCGGCAGGACTCGAACCAATCCATGTTGAAGGGGCAACAGGTCTGCCAGATACAAATTATAAAGGAAAAGCAGAAGCTGCTTTAAATGAATTAAATAAAAAAGATTTCGTTTATTTGCATGTAGAATCCATAGATGAAATGGGGCATGCTGGCGATCCAAAAAAAAAAATTGCAGCGTTAAGAGATTTTGATTTAAAAATAGTTAAAGTAATTATAGACGCTGAAAAAGAATTCAACAATGAAATCGTAATTGCTGTATTACCCGATCATCCCACACCTTGTAAAATTAGAACTCATACAAACGAACCCGTTCCATTTGCTATTTACAATCCTCAAAAAGCATCTCAATCAAATACATCACGAAAATATTCAGAAAAAGCTGGAAAAGATGGTGAACACGGTTTAATTGAGAATGGAGAAGAGTTTATGCAACTTTTTTTAAGTTAATTAGGAATCAGAAATCCCGAGATGGTTTGATAATATCTTTTTTAATTCAGAATATTCATTAACAACCGGGAATTCTGGAAATTCTTCGATTACATTTTGCGGTGGTCTAAATAATATACCATGCTCTGCTTCTTTCAACATGTCAATATCGTTGTAAGAATCTCCCACTGCGATAACACTATAGTTCAAGTTTTTAAAAGTTTGAATTGCTTTTCTTTTCATGTCTTTTATCCTTAGGCGATAATTTGTGATAATCCCTTTTTTATCCGTTTCGAGATAATGGCAAAAACACATAGGATACTCTAATTTTTTCAATAAAGATCTAAGAAATTCAATATAATTATCAGTAATTACAACGATTTGTGCTACCGAACGGATCCATTCCATAAATTCTCTGGCCCCTGGTAGAATATCCATTGTAGCAGTAATGTTTTGAATGTCCGTTAGTGTAATGTCATGTTCACGGAGAATTTCTAATCGTTTACTCATGAGCTTCTCGTAATTAGGCTCATCCCTCGTCGTAAGTTTTAGGTCTTCAATGCCCGTAGCATTTGCTACACTTATCCAGATTTCCGGTGTAAAAATACCTTCTAGATCAAAGCAGACTATAACCATGATAAAAAAAAGTAATTAAATAAGATAAATTTTAGGGAATTCACGAAAAATTAAGGGGAATTCGATAGTTTAGGAGACTCATATATTTAAATAAAAATAATATAATTTGATATAGTAATGAGTGAGTTTTTAGGTGACCGTCTTTATCGAATTGGAAAGGTTTCTCAGCGGTTAGGGGTATCAATTCCAACGGTAAGAAAATGGATTTATTCTGGAAAGATTACAACATTAAGAACAGTTGGAGGCGAACATCGAATCCCAGAAACAGAAATACGGAGAATTTTAGGGATTTCAAATAAAGAAAGAAAGACTGTCATTTATTCTAGAGTATCATCTCAGGGGCAAAAAAGCGATCTTGCGACTCAGGAACAATTGTTTGAACATTATGCTATTAAAAATAATAAATATTTCTGATATGATATTCACTCTTTATTTTTAACCCTGCTTTTTTTTTAAAATTAATTCGTAAATCTCTTGAATGTTTTTTTGAAAATCAAAAGTATCGAATTCAAACCCTAATCTATCGCTTAATAATGGAGGGATATGTTCTGGTTTAACAAAAATAGGAATTATTGGTTTTTTAAGGTCTTCTGCAGCCATCCATTCTTTCTTAACGGGTACAGAATCTAAAGCATTCGGAGAACAAAATAAAAGTACGACATCGCATCTGCCAAGATTATCGTTCATGTATTCAATTATACTATCGTGCATATCTTCTTGCCAATATAAGACCTCTCCGATTTCTTTATAAGCCTCTAGTTGATGAGCGATTTCCGGGATTTTATATAGATCGGTATCTTTTGTAGCATAACTTACAAAAATCAAAAGCCCTTCTTTTTGTTGAGATTCTTGAACTATAGAAGTATTTAGTTCATATCCTTTTGGTGATGCAATAGATGAAGGTGTTTGCTTGACATGTAATAAATTTCCTCTGAATTCAGCATTAAGTTCCTTATCTAATATCATGTTTTCAAGAATCTTTATTAATTCATCCCCCTTCAACTTTGTTCTCGAAGATAAATCATCTAAAGTTATCTCCTTATATAATTGGGGTAAATTTTTAATAAATTCTATTGCTTCAGAAATTTTAGTTGGCTCATATTGATTTAAATTGTGCTTTAGCGCTGAAATTAATTGTTCAATGGTATTCATTCTTGAAAATTTTGAAAACATTGTAAACCAATAAGTATTCCCATCTGAACAAGATACTAACATATAAGGAAATTTCTTATGTCTCTCTACACTAAGAATATCTGAATAATTAATGGAAAACTCACCAACTATAACTTTATCTCTTTCTAAACTAATAGTACCATAACCCAAACCATATTTCCGATAGTAACTTTTAGTTCCTCCCCCTCTAGGCCTAATTTGTTTAGTAATGACAAACCATTCACTGCTTTCCCATTTCTCCTGCCCTGTTTCTTCTGACATGATTAACACTCTTTATAATTAATTCTCCTTTTTTTTTATAATTAATTCGTAAATCTCTTGAATGTTTTTTTGAAAATCAAAAGTATCAAATTCAAAACCTAATCTATCACTTAATAATGGAGGGATATGTTCTGGTTTAACAAAAATAGGAATTATTGGTTTTTTAAGGGCTTCTGCAGCCATCCATTCTTTCTTAACGGGTACAGAATCTAAAGCATTCGGAGAACAAAATAAAAGCACGACATCGCATCTCCCAAGATTATCGTTCATGTATTCAATTATACTATCGTGCATGTCTTCCTGCCAATACAGAACTTCGC
>JAUWBH010000117.1 GCA_030605085.1 Promethearchaeota archaeon
CCAGCAGGTCCTAGAAATCGTGCAAGATACCTCGCTACATCTCTCATCAATTTATCTTCGACTACGAAAAACTCATACTTTTTCACAAACTTTTTCTTATATTTCTTTTCTTCCTTATCTATATTAACCAACCCTTCTGAATCTAGTGTGTCAATGTTAAGCTTTTTTGCTTCCAGTAATATTTCGTCTGAGGCAATTACACAGACATTTGGCAAATTACTTGTTATAACTTCGTTCGGTAATATTAACTCTTTGTCAATTCTATTTTTAGGATCTTTTAAATTGAAATCCTTTAGATTTATAATAAAATCTATTGTCTCGTCGAATTTTCGAACTTTATCTTTATGGCCCTCTTTCTTTATAACTGAAAAATCTATAGCAGCGTTTAAAGATCTTTTTAATAATTTATCGTCAACTTTCATTCTTTAAGATTCCTCCTTTATTCTATCGTCGTATTCTCCATTATTAATACGTTCTTGGATAATTTTTGGATTCTCTCCTTCAACCGTTAATCCTACAGATAATGCCGTTCCTAAAACTGTTTTAACGCATGCCTTGAAGGTTTTATCTAAAAACTTATCTTTCTTAGCCTGTGTGACCTGTATAATTTGTTCAATGGTTAAATTGCCTGCTTTTTCCTCTTTAGGATCAGACGAGCCTTTTTCAACTTTCGCTTCTTTAAGTAAAAGCGATGCTGTGGATGGCGTTTCAATAAATATTTCGAATTGTTTTGTTTCAGGATCGCATTCGATTCGCACTGGAACGGTTAACCCTTTAAACAACATTGTTTGTTCGTTTATTTCGTCGACGACATCTTTAATGTTAATACAAAAAAAGCGATATGCTTAAATTTTTTATACCTGTGGGACCTACTGCAGGACCTTTACCGAATGAAGCGAAATGTTTCATACAATAGGCGGTCCTCCTGAAGCAGCTCCCCCAGTCACTAATGCACGTACAATTATCTTTCCCTTTTCACTCAATTCTCCACCTCCTCTATATTTTTTTCACTAATAACACACGCATTTCTAAAAACTTCCTTTTCATTCATTCGTATCAACTTTTTTTTATCAGATTATAATTTCAATGCATTTTATATAAAAGAGAAAAAGACTAACAAATAACTCAGATATATCTCAATATCTTAATATAAAACATTATCGAGACCGCATTATTTGCGTCCTAAGTCTCTAAAAAATGCTCCGAACTTAGTAATTAAATAAAAGAAAGATGATTAAAAAATTTTCTTATAACTCAGTAACTTCAAAAAAATGAATTCGAAGAGTTTATTTTTTTATTTTTTAAGTTCCTTTCTTTGCATAGTAATTTCTCGTATAACTTTATTTAAGCTCGTAAAGAAAGATATTATATGGGAAAAAAATCTAAATAATTAATTAATGACGGAACTAGAGAATTATTAAGGTTTATTTAATTTTGATACTTTTATTAATAAAATTAAAGATATTCTTGTTATAATTAGGTTATAATAATGAAGATTACTTTTTTAGGAACTACTGGAGCCATTATAACTGCAAAAAGAAGTTATCCATCAATTTTGATTAATAACGATCTCCTTCTTGATTGCGGTGAAGGTACTACTCAAAAATTACTTCAAGTTAATTCTATAAATACAGTTAAATTAATTTGCTTAACTCATTTACACTACGATCATTTCAATGGAATATTTTCTTTACTGCTAAATTATTATTATAATAATAGAACTGATGATTTAACCATTATAGGTCCTCCGAAAACAAAAGCGACTATTGAAAAAATATTGGATTTATTTAATCATGAAGGAGGGATAAGTGAATTTAATTATAAGGTGTATTTTAATGAGTTGGCAGATACTAACGAAATTCAAGAAATTGAAGGGGATTACAGGATAAAATGTGCAAAGATGGACCACAAAATAACGTCGTTCGCTTACCGTGTGGAAAAAAAAGAAAAATCGTTCTGTTATTCAGGAGATACTACACATACTCAAAAATTAGTTGAATTGGCAGATAAATGTAACATTTTAATATGTGAATCTACATTTCCAGATAGAAACAAAGAATTAGCTATTGAATATGGGCATTGTACCCTTTCAGATGCTGCGAGAATGGCAAGAGACGCTAATTGCGAAAAATTAGTCGTGGTTCACATTGCACCATTCTTTTTTAAAAAAATAGTAAGATCCAAAGATAAAATAAAAGAAATATTCAATAAAGAAGTGATAATCGCTGATGATTTATTAACGTTAGAAATATAAGAAATTTAATGAATAAAAAATAGAAATAACACTACAACTACTTATTCTTCTTATTTTTTAATTATAGGAATATCAATGAAAGATGCGTGATTTTCATTCCTTTTAATGGTAAGTGTCGGGGTACCCTCCGCAGGATAACGATTAAACGTATCTTTATCCGCACCAGCTATTGCAACGCGAAGTCGATGACCTTGACGAATCAAAACTGAAGTCGGTAAAAATCCAAAAGAAATCTCCATAAGTTCGCCTGGAACTACTGGTTGCGAATCTTTCTTTCTAAACGAGTGGTGTGGAACTGTAATTTTATATGGGGGCTCTTCTGTCGAGATTTTGCGATGAATAAGACGCAATTGCCCTTCAGTGATGTAAGTTACTTTCCCTTGCTCATCAACATCTTCTAAATAAGCAAATACTGCGCCATCTTCGTGAGTCGAATTCATGTATAGAGAAATAATGGGATGTCCAGTTATTTCCACATCTTCCTTTAAAGGAAGAGTGGTATATGTTAATAATTTTCTATCTATTTGAGACCTGTCTGGCATCCTAAGTTTTTGGTCGTAGTGGACGTGCCAGCGATTTCCAGTCCCCGTAGTGACCTCAAAATCTACGATATAAGTATCTTCACTCGATTCACTTTGGGGTTTGGTTTGAGATAGTTCATTATTTTCTGAGAAATACCATCTATACATGGTATGGCCGGTGGGAGGCCAAATTTCCGTTTTTTTCCATTTTTCTTCTCCCATTGTATAATAGTATAGGACCTTTTCTGAAAACTTGTCGTTTATGCATAGCTCAAAAAAATCAAGCCGGGCGTTTTGATGTATTTTTTGACCTGGAGGAAGTTTATACTTTCTATAAAAGTAGGGATTAGTTTTACGGATCATTTCATGGTCCCAATCACCGATTATTGCTCTCATGGGATTCTCATAGGTCATAAAACGTTTAATGATATGGTCCGAAACAGCTGCATCTAACCAGCCGCCCCACACGCAAAAGGGGACATTATATCTTTCTATTTTCTTTTTTTGAGTAAAAACACTGACTGCATCAATCGTATCTCTATAATTAACTTCTAACTCAACCTCGTGCACATAAATATTTTTTTCGTGTTCTTTAATAGCATCTTTTAGAAAAATTTTCCCTTTGTCAGATTCTACTGGCTTAACCCCTTTTGCCACGAAATAGAGTTTAGGGTGTAGGGTAAGAAAACTTTTGCTCTTATTTTGATCCAAACCTTTATCGAGCTCTCCCCAATCGGTCATAAAATAGTGGTTATATACCCCTCCAGGCAGTCCTACTTCTAAATAACAGTCCCATTGGGTACTCATTGGACTTACTCCCTTTAAACATCCGTTTGAATGCTTTATAGTTGCTAGATATTCAGAAGCAGTACCTAAATAAGAGACTCCCATAGAAACGACATTTCCATCTGACCAGGTCTGTTTAATTATCCAATCTGTTATTTCTCGTCCATCTTTTACTTCGTTTGCAGACCATGGCCACGGTCTGGTTCCAAAAGAGGCTCCAGTCCCTCTTACATCCACTTTAACGAATGCATATCCGCGTTTTATGCCAATCTTATGAAGATATTTACTGTATCCGAAGCTGTAATCTTTCATAAACCATTTGAACGGAATTCTAAGATCATAATCCCTCCAATATCGGGTTTGTAACAAAATCGCAGGAAGCTTATCTTTAGGTGTTAAATTTTTTGGTATGAGAATTTCGACGGCAATCTTTACACCATCTCTCATTGTAAGATAATGAGAACTTTTTTTTATTCCCTTAAATTTAGTGTCCCGACGCTTAACATTTTCAAAATAAAAAGGATTGACTTCCATACTATCGCCAATTTTTTTCTATATAATCATACTAATTAAACTTTAATTCAATTGAGTAAAAATGTGTTAAAAACATTTATATACATTTCGAAATTTATCTCCTCCCGCTAATAAATCTTTAAATCTTTATAATTTAAAAAAACACTGAGTTTTTATAATTCAATTCAAATTTGATAATGAGTTTAAGGTGAATTAGATGGAATAAAACTCCTATATGTAAGGGCTATCTCCATAAGTACTCTACATCATTGTGATTATAAAATAGGAATTAATTCACGATCATTTTAACAAAATCAATTTATTTAGAGAGGTGTGATTTGTAAATGTGTGAAGAATATAATGAAGAACATGAAGAACAAGAAACTCATGAAGAAAAAGAAGAACAAGATAAAGAAGCAGATGAGGATGTTTTCGACGAACAAGGGAAAGAATTTGAACCAAATTATTGCAACCAAAATATAGAACTAGTTGTGGAATTTGAGCCAAAATACGAACATTCCAATAATGAATTCAAAGAATATAAACAAAACGAATTAGATAAAATTAACACTCAAACTAAACAAAAGGAAAGAGATTTACTAGTTAAATCGGACAAACAAAATAAATTCTATGTAAAGGACGAGTCAGACAAGCCAGAGAAATTAAACAAGCAAAATGAGGAAGTCAAATTAGATAAAGGAAGCCAAACAGATGATTCGAATAAAGAGTATATACAAAACAATTTAAATAAACGAGCTGATTCAGCTAAATTGGATAAATCTAATCAAGATGAGCTAAATAAGTTGGATAAACAAAATAAACCAATAGAAATTGGAGAAATAGATGTACAAGACAAATCAGATAAGCAAAATTCAAAAGAGAAATTGGATTACCGAAAAAATTTAAATAAACAAGACGAATCAGAACTATTAAACGCGCAATACAAACCAAATAAGCTAGATGAAAAAGAAAAATCTTCTAAACAAAATAAACGCGAAAAATTCGATAAAAAAGACATTACAAAAAGAGGACGAAGAGGTAAGAGAGGGAAACGAGGTAAAAGAGGTAAGAGAGGAAAACCGGGTAAATTAAGTAAAGCTGGTGGACTGAATGCTATAGATATGAAATTGTTAAAAAAAATGAAGAAAAGAAATAAGAAGAAGAATAAAGGAATTTTTATAAAAACAGAGGAGGAGATAAAGAAAGAAATTATAAAAGAAATATATAAACAATTAAATAATCCTCAAAAAAAAGGAGTAAATAATTTGAAATAGGAAATTAAAGTTTTTTTTTAAGATCCTTAAAAGAAGTAATTGGATGTGGAACATTCTCGAAATAATGAGGATTTACTTAAGAAGAAGATGGGATAAAATAAATATATATATAAATTCTGACAACAATAATATTGATATTAATATAAAAAATTATAAAATAAAAATATGGGAATAGAAGGACTTACAGAATTAGAACTTATAGAAGGTTTCTTGGGTACAATAAGCTTAATAATTACTATTTTTGTAGGATTAAGAATCGTTTGGAAGTACTTCACTTTTAAGAGAATTGAATTTATAACAATTGGATTTACGATGGTTTCTTTAACTTCAGGATGGTGGGGGGCTAACTTTTCATTTTGGGCATATCTAATCTTCGACATAGTCCTTCCAGATGTTATATATTTCTTTCTAAGTCAAGGATTCACACCACTCGCGATTATATTATGGGTGTATTCCTTTTGCCATCTAGTATATCCGAAATCGAAATGGAAAATCGTATCAATAATAGTGGTAATTGGCATTTTATACGAGATTTTTTTCATAATTTTTTTAATTACAGATCCAACTATTATTGGTACAAAGATAACAAAATTTGATGCTGAATTTCATTTGTTTGTATTTTCTTACATAATTTTTTCGTTAATAGTATCATTAATTACAAATATTATCTTTTTTAAACATTGCCTAAGATCAGAAGACCCTAAAATCCGATGGAAAGGAAAATTCGTCTTTATTGGCTTTATTGTGTTTCTCATAGCTGCAATTTTAGATTCGGGAATTCCTTTAAATCCAATCACATTATTTATAACAAGACTTATGTTAGTGTTTAGTTCCATTATAAGTTATATTGGATGGATTATGCCAGACCGGGTAGCTAGATGGTTGATAAAAGAAGGTTAAAGAGAAACAATTTTACTTTTTTTTTATTTTAATAATGATTTTTTTTAATTTTAAAATCTACAACATAATCTTCGCCCGTAGTCGAGATTATTTTTTAAATACTCGTCAGACAATATTTTCATAACATTATCGTAATCTAAATTAACTTTTTTTGCGATATCTTCGATCTCAATTCCGGGAATAGAAATTAATTCAAAAATTTCTTTTTTAATCTCTTCACTAACTTCTTCTGTCATTAAGTTGTAGATAATTTTTCCCTATTTTAATTTTTAGTTTAAGTTTAAGAAGTAGAAATTATTAGTTAGAGATATTTTTTTTAGCTTCGTATATAGCTTTCCCTAACTCAAGCACTCTTTCAAAGGGCTCTTCTCCGTCCTCTCTTAAATGTAAAGTTATAGCCTCTTCTGGACAGACACCAGCACATAAACCACACCCGAGACACAAATCTCTATTAACAGTAGCAACATCATCTAAAGTTATTGCTTCGACAGGACAACGTTCGACGCAATTTCCACATCCTACACATAATTCTTGGTCAATTATCGATTCAAACAAAGCATTAAGGTACATGTGTTTATCGTAGCCCTTTTTTGTTATTCCTTTCATGGAAGCACAGCAGCAGGGGCAACAATTACAAATATTTGATAAATGTTTAGAATTCACTCCGGCATGAACTAATCCTGCCTTATCAGTTTTTTCTATAACCTTTATGCATTCTTCCGGAGTAATTTCTCGTGCCACGCCATTTTCGATGTAATATTCTGCTGCTGCTCCGAAGGCCAAGCATGTTTCCTCCATCGGATACTCACATCCCTCACCGAGTAATCGGGATTCTTTTCGGCAAATGCAATCATAAACTGCGATTTTTCTAGCATTTTTAATGCTTTCCTTGAGTTTATGGTATGGATAAAGTACAGTATTAGCTTCTATTGATTCATCAACAGGAAGGACCTTAAATCCAGGTACATTGCTAGCTCCCATCTCGTCCACCATAACTAAATCAAAATACTCCTTGAACATCTTTGCTAGATCCTTATCGATTTTATTTACAGAATATTCATACAATCCAATCATATAGGGTGCTGAATTATAAAACGTTTTGCCTTCCCTTCGAACTCTAAATATTAATCCCTTTTTTGACATCGACTCCAACTTTTCTTCCATTTCTTTCTTGTCCATTTTAGTGCGTCTTGCGATTCTGGAGATGGTATCTGGTATTGGATTTATCATTACAGCGATCCTAGCCTCCTCCTCTGTAAAAAGTCGTTTTAAAATCTCGATTTCAATTCCCGACGATGTTTTAGGAAATCCTATAGGGAAACGATCTAAATGCTCTCTTAATTTTATATAAGGCTCTTCTGACATTTAATTTAACCTAAATTTATTTATATTTAAACATACAATTCAATTTATAATAAAGTTTTGGCATAACCATTTATAAAATAATTATAAAATTATTTTTCATTAATCCGAATGTTCTAAGATTACTTCATTTGTAAGAGTGCCTATATTTTCAATTGTGGCTTCGATTATATCTCCAGGGTGGATGGGACCTACCCCACTTGGAGTGCCTGTCGCAATTATATCCCCCGGTTCTAATGTAATATATTTTGAAAGATATTCAATAATTTCTGGAATTTTAAATATCAAATATTTTGTATTAGATGATTGTTTGATCTCTTCGTTTAATTTTAATTCAATTTTAAGATTATGAGGGTCTCCAATTTCTTTATGAGGAACGATTCTTGGACCAATTGGAGCGAAAGTATCAAAATTTTTTGATCTATACCAAGGAAGATTTGCATTTCTGTCCAAGATTTGCATTGATCGTGCGGTTATGTCAAGAAAGATTGTATAGCCTAAGATATAATTGTATGCATTTTCGACTTTTACATTTTTACACTGCTCTATTAAAACAAAAGCAAGCTCAATTTCATGATCTACGCGATTTACCACACTATTATCATATAAAATTTTTGGATAAATAATAGACTCATCATCTTTAATTAAACAATTAATTGTTTTACAGAAAAAAACAGGCTCACTTGGTATTTGAGATTTCATTTCCTTTGCATGTCCTAAATAATTTCGCCCTAAGCAAATTATTTTCGTAGGGAAAATTTCTTTGTCCCCAATTATCGTAGAACTCACTTAATCTCCTTCTAAAACAACTTTATTTGTAAGAGTTCCTATTTTTTCAATAGTGGCTTCTATAACATCTCCAGGATTAACGGGACCTATTCCACCGGGTGTCCCGGTTGCGACAATATCCCCAGATTCCATCGTAAATAAACTTGAAATATATTCCATTATTTCAGGAACTTTAAACAATAAATGTTTTGTATTAGAAGACTGCTTAAGTTCTCCATTTACTCTGAGTTCAATTTTGAGATTATGTGGATCTCCAATTTCATCGTGAGGGACGATCTTTGGTCCAATAGGTCCAAAAGTATCGAGAGATTTCGACCGAAACCATGGTAATTGTGATACAATATCTTTTGTTTGCATTTTTCTTGCAGTGACATCGTTAAATACGGAATATCCTAAAATGTGATTGTAAGCTTGGTTTGCTAGCACATCTTTACATTTATCTTTTACGATAAAAGCTAATTCCACTTCGTAATCAACTCTTTTAAGCCTTCGATTATTAAACAACAATTTTGGATAGATGATTGGTTCTCCATCACCTATCAAGCAGTTTAACGTTTTAGGAAAAATAACAGGTTCTTTTGGAACGGGTAATTTAGTTTCTTCAATATGATCCATATAATTAGTGCCAACGCAAATTATTTTTGTCGGATTTATCGTAATATCTCCAATTCTCATAATTTCCTCACTCCAATTGATATAAATAGATCTAATTTCTTATACAATATTTAAGTTCTTAAAATTACAGATAAATATAAAAATTAATGAAACATAATAACTGATTAATTTAATTATATTTAATTCGAAGTTTGTGAAAAGGATGAGTGATGAATTGCCTAATCAAGATGATATTGAAACTGAAAAAGAGGCGCCTATTCGAAGTACCCTATCAAAAAGAGTGGCTACAGCTGGTATTTTTATAGCAGTTGGGTTAGTATTAAGTATCTTGAATCCATTTGCTTATTTACCTACAATAATGGGCGCTAGAATTTTTCCATTTGCTCATTTCATAAACGCATTATCTGGTGTTTTAATCGGGTTACCATTTGCGATTATAGTCGCGTTTGGAATTGCTATTTTTAGATATCCATTAGGTTTAGGCTCAATTCATGCTTTTCATGGAGGTATTTCTGGAGCCGTCGTGGTTGGAATATCAGCACATATCTTACGGAAAAAAAAACCTAAACATGTAGAATTAGCAGCATTAACTGAACCAATAGGGACGGTATTTATAGGTGGAACCATTGCTTATCTTATTGTTCCTTTTGGTGGTATCATAGGTTTATTATATTGGTGGGGTCTGTTTGCTGCAAGTTGTATACCGGGATGTATTCTAGGATATCTAATGTTGAAAACTCTTAGAAAGGCAGGTATTTCCTGGGAAGATTACTTTCCATAGCTAAATTAATTTTTTTTTATATTTTTATGAGATTTAACGAGAATCTAGACTTTAACGATTTTATTGGTCGTAATACCATTCTATATGGAGAAACTAATACAAAAAAAACCTATTACACCGCAAAATTTGTACAATTTCTCTTGCAAACAAAAAAATTTGACCCGAAAGAAATAAGCATATTAGATTTCGCACCTAAATTGTTCAAATATTATGGTATAAAGATCGGAGGTAAAATCGAGGATTTTTATCCGCAAAGCATAAGATGTAATAATGTTACATTTGTTGGGGAAATTATACCACCCCGCTTAACTGCAAGCAATAAAAAAGACCTTTACGATAACGCGTGTAAAAACTACAAAAAAACATATGAAATCCTTAAAATATTCAGCGATAATCCTACTCCAATCCTAATTATTAACGATATATCAATTTATCTTCATATTGGAAGTAAAAATTTTTTATTAGATACAATTAATAAAGCAAACACCTTTTTTGGAAATAGCTATTATGGAACTTCTATTAAAAAAAATTTTGCGAAGGTTTTCAGTTTAAAAGAAAAGCGTTCAGTCGAATATATCATAAGCAAATTTGAAAATTCTTATTCCACGGGTTAATATAGGAAAATATCTTATATAATCATAGAAAAAGGTGAAAAATATGGGAGATAAAATATCAATCGTAATACCTGATGAATTAAAATCAGAACTAGATAAATTAAGAAAGCAATCTAAAGAAGATCAATCTTCAATTATTAGGCGATTATTATGGAAAAGTATTGCCCAAGAAAAACTTGAAAATGCCCTTAAAGATTACATTGATGATAAAATTTCACTAGGAAAAGCAGCAGAAATAGCGGGAATCTCAATATGGCAGATGTTGGACGAACTTAAAAAAAGAAATTTCACTCTTAAATACAAAATATCTGAGGCAGAATTAGAAATCGAAAATATTTTGAGAAAATTTAAAAAAATTGAATAAATATTACTCTTTAGCCCTCCCTTAATAACATCTAAAGATGATATAGATAATGCGTTAGAAATATTTCAAAATACACTATCCCAAATAAATTAACATTTATTTCAATTCTTTTATTTTTGTTTCGTTGAAAAAAGAAAACTTATGTTCTAAGATCATTTTATTATATTCATTGGGATTCTAAATTAAAAATATTTTAATAAAAAAATTCAAATGAGATTTACAATAATAATTGCTTAAAGTTAACTTATAAAAAAGTTTTGAAAGGATGCAAACATGAAAAAATTTATCTTATTTGGAGCACCAGGCAGTGGCAAAGGAACTTTTGCCGGTAGAATAAAGCACATGTTTCCAAATATCATTCATATAAGTACGGGCGATATCTTCAGAGAAAATGTGTCTAATATGACGGAGTTAGGAAAAAAAGCTAAACTGTTTATGGATAAAGGAGAACTTGTACCTGACAAAATTGTAATAGGGATGGTCCGTAATAGATTGAATCAAGAAGATGTTAAAAAAAATGGATTCATTCTCGATGGTTTCCCGCGTACTCCTGCCCAAAACGATGCCTTGGCAGAATTTACACAAATTGACAGAGTCATTTTAATGGAAGTTGAAGAAAGTGTATTAATTAAAAGAATATTAGGTCGTTATGCCTGTAAAAATTGTGGATATACATATAACAAATATTTCTTACCCCCTAAGGAAGAAGGAATATGTGACAATTGTAAAAATCCACTTAAATTTGAATAGAGATCTGACGATACTGAAGAAGCTATAAAAACAAGATTGAAAGCGTATGAAAATAATGCCAAGCCAATTATAGAGCATTACGAGAAGAAGGGGATTTTAGCAAGGGTTGATTCTGAAAAAACCCTAGAATTTTCACGCGAAGAAATTAAGGAATTCTTAGGGACTTAATCGATTGTATTGGTTTAACATTTTTTTGAATTAATAGATTTTTTTTAGAAAACTTATTCTATTATTTATCGTTTTAGCATGATAGTTATGAAAAAAAATTTAGTTTTATTTGGAGCACCAGCCGCAGGTAAAGGTACATTTTCTTCACAAATCAAAAAAATACTTCCAAACATCGTTCATATTAGTACCGGCGATGTATTTAGAGATTATTTAAAAGAGAACGATCCTATTGGCTTGGAAGTTAAAGAATTTATGGAGAATGGCATACTAATTCCTGACGAAGTCGTTATTCGTGAAGTCAATAAAATATTGGAAACCGACGAGGTTAAAAAATTTGGTTTCGTATGTGACGGTTTCCCTCGCACCCTTCTCCAAATAGAGTTTCTCGAGAAATACGGTGTGAATTTATGCCTATTATTAGATGCGGACGAAGAACTCATAAAAAAAAGAGTTTTAGGGAGATATTCGTGTGAAAAATGCAACGCTATATATAACAAATGGTTTTTAAAACCTAAAAAAGAGGGTATTTGCGATCAATGCGGAAGTGCGATTGAATTTGTACAGAGAACTGACGATAACGCAGAAACTTTTAAAAAACGGTTAGCGCTCTACCAAGACTATTCAGGGCCAATTATCGAATATTATAAAAACAAGGGTATTTTGAAAAAGATTGAAACAGATGATACCTTGGAGTTGTCTGAGGACGAGATTAAAAATATAATTGAAGTATAATCTTTATAATTCAATCTTTTTATATTTAAATAGATATTTTTACAGAAAGATAAGATTTTTAATTGGATAAATCCTAATTCTTCAATGCAAGTTTTTACATTTACCAAAAAAGTAAATTAAAATTAAAATAAAACGGTATAAATTTAAATATAAAAAAGAAAGGAGTGTAGAATATGTTAGAAGAGCCGGGGTCGAAAGAACTGGACCTTATTCCAAATAAAGAGTATAGAAAAAGAAATTTGAGGTTTCTCAGAAAACATAGAAATATTTTAGCAGAATCACTAAAAATAAACGAGGAAAACAAAGTTTCATGGGGAACGATTGTAGAAAGGAATGCGCAACAATATCCCGATAATATCGCCATCAAATTTGAAGATATAACGCTTACTTATAAAGAGTTTAATGAATGGGTAAACCGTTATGCCAATTATTTTATTTCTTTAGGCTTGAAAAAAGGGGATGTTGTGGAGTTGATGATGACCAATCGACCAGAGTATTTAATGATTGTATATGCTGTTGGTAAAATTGGAGCAATTACTTCCTTAATCAATATTGATCTACGCGAAATGTCCTTAGCGCATTGTTTAAAACTTACCCCTGGTAAATTTATTATAGTTAGTGAAAATTGTTATGATAGCTTCAATGTCGTTCAATCTGATCTCGATCTATCACAAGATCAAATCATGTATTTCTTACCCGACCAAAGTTTGATATCGATTCCAGAGGGTTTTGTTGATCTTTCCCAAGAAGTCAAAAATTTTCCCGTAGACAATCCTTTAACTACGATTGACGTTAAAACATCTGATATTATTACATATATCTTTACTTCAGGCACAACGGGATTTCCGAAAGCTACTAAGTTTGCTCATGCCGCGTTGGTGGGTGCTTATCATATATTTGGGCATGTAATAGGGGATTTTACTCCTAACGATACGATGTATGTTTCACTTCCGCTATTTCATTCAAATTCTTTAGCAATAGGTTGTGCATCCGCGTTTGCTGGTGGCGCAACTCTAGCTATAGGGCGTAAATTCAGCCCTAGCCGTTTCTGGGATGAGATTCGTAAATATAACGCCACAGCCTTTAATTATATCGGAGAAGTATGCCGATACCTAATGAATCAGCCTCCCAAGCCTGATGACTCGAATAATCCCGTAAGAGTAGTTGTTGGTTTAGGCCTTCGTCCAGAAATATGGACAGATTTTAAAGAACGGTTCAATATCGAAAAAATTGGAGAATTCTACTCGGCAACAGAAGCTGTGGGAGGATTTGGCAATATACTGAATTTTGACCGTACTGTAGGGTGCTGTCTAACTTCTTATGCTATTGTTAAATACGATCACGAGGTAGAAACACCTGTCATGAACAAGGAAGGATTTATGGAAAGGGTCAGCCTTGGCGAATCCGGGTTACTATTATTCCAGATTGCTGGTATTGCTAAATTTAGAGGATATACTGATAAAAAGGCAACTGAAGAGAAAATATTTCGTAATGTTTTTAAAGAAGGGGATGTCTGGTTTAATACAGGAGATTTAATGAGAGATATTGGGAATAAGCATGCCCAATTTGTAGATCGCCTTGGAGATACATTTCGTTGGAAGGGGCATAATGTATCTACTACGGAAGTAGAAAAAATTCTTAATATTTTTGAACAGGTTTGGTTATCAACTATCTATGGTGTCCAGATACAAGGTACTGACGGACGGGCTGGGATGACCGCCATTGTACCAAGCTCCTCTGTCGAAGATTTTGATTTAAGAGGCCTGACTGAACATTTAATACAAAACCTTCCTCCTTACGGTGTTCCAATTTTTCTCAGATTTAAATCGATATTGGCAACCACAGCAACCTTTAAGCTTAAAAAAGTAAAACTAAAAGAAGAGGGCTTCGACTTAGAGAAAGTTGAGGATCCCCTATATATTATGTTACCACATAAATCAGAATACGTACCCTTGACAGAGGAAATCTATGAAAATATACAAAATGGACAATATAAATTTTAAAATAACATAATAATATTATAAAAGTTGTTTATGTAAAGAATGTCAAACCAATAATTAAATACTATAAGAAGCAAAAACTGTTTTCGGACTAATCCTTCTAAAAATTCGGGATTAATATATTTTCAAGAGTAAGATTTATAAATGGAATAAACTTATTTCTTTTTTAGCAAAATTTTTTTTATTATAAGAATTCGAACTGTATATTTTATTTTAAAAAACTAAAAAATAGAAAGGGAATTAATATGTTAGAAGTACCAAAACCGAAAGATCTGGATCTTATTGATAAGAAAGAGTTTAGAAAAAGATTAAGAGAGAATAATAAAAAACATGCACATGAAGTCGCTGAGATCGTTAAAATAGTTGCTGAAAACAAGGTTTCATGGGGCACAATTGTTGAAAGAAATGCACAAAAATACTCTGATAAAATAGCGGTCAAATTTGAAGATATTACATTAACTTTCAAAGAATTTAATGAATGGGTAAACCGCTATGCCAATTATTTTATTTCATTAGGCTTAAAAAAAGGTGATGTTGTAGAGCTCATGATGATGAATCGACCAGAATTTTTAATCACGCTTTCTGCTCTCGGGAAAATTGGAGCAATTAGTTCATTAATCAATACTGATCAGCGTGAGAGGTCTCTGGTGCATTCTTTAAAACTTAATCCTTCAGATGTTTTTATAGTTGACGAAGATTGTTTTAATGCCTTTAATAATGTTAAATCTGACCTTAACTTACGAAAAGAGTAAAAGCTCTTTTTTTTACCTTATCAAGGCTTGATTCCCGTTCCAGACGGATTTCTTGATCTTAGCCAAGTGGTCAAGGATTTTTCTGCGGACAATCCTTTAACTACATCCAATATTAAGAGTTCTGATCCACTTGCTTACGTATTTACTTCAGGTACCACAGGCTTACCAAAAGCTTCAATCTTAGTCCATTTACGCATGGTTGGCAGTTATTATATATTTGGTCTTTTATTGGGGGAATTGACACCTGAAGATATTATGTATGTTGCACTTCCTTTATATCATACCACTGGATTGTGCGTAGGCTGGGCAGCCGCTTTTGGAGTCGGTGCAGCTACGGCTATTAGATGTAAATTCAGTGTTACCCACTTCTGGGATGATATTCGTAAATTTAATGCCACCGCATTTAGTTATGTCGGAGAATTATGCCGTTATCTGATTAATCAGCCTCCCAGTCCTAACGACTCAAATAATCCCGTGAGAACGATTATGAGGAACGGTCTTCGCCCGGATATATGGATGGATTTTAAAAAACGATTCGGCATCACTAAAGTAGGAGAAGTATATGGAGCATCAGAAACAGGCACTGTATTTGCCAATTATTTAAATTTTGATTGTACTGTTGGGTATTGTTCAAATCCTTTTGCAATTGTCAAATACGATCATGATGAAGAAAAACCAATGAGAAATGAGGATGGATTCATGCAAAAAGTTGACCCCGGTGAGACAGGTTTGCTACTTTGGGGTCTTCAAAATAAATTTGTCTTCGTAGGTTATACTGATAAAAACGCTACAGAAACCAAAATATTGCGGAATGTCTTCAAAGAAGGTGATGCTTGGTTCAACACGGGCGATTTACTGAGAGATCAAGGGTGTAAACATGTTCAATTTATTGATCGAATCGGGGATACTTTCCGCTGGAAGGCGCAAAATGTATCCACAACTGAGGTAGAAGAAGTACTTAATGTTTTTGAACATGTTTTAATGTCATCCGTGTATGGTGTGAAAATAACGGGTACTGATGGACGAGCAGGAATGGCTTCCGTTGTAATCAGTACCAAAATTGAGGACTTTGATTTTAGTGGATTGATTAGTCATTTCAGAAATAACCTACCTCCCTATGCTATTCCTATTTTTCTAAGATTTAAATCGAATCTATCGATCACAGCGACGTTTAAATTTAAAAAGGTAGAATTAAAAAAAGAGGGCTTCGATCTTGAAAATATAGACGATCCTTTGTATGTTATGCTGCCGGGTGAGTCAGAATACACGCCATTGACAAAAAATATCTATGAGAATATTCAAAACAAGAAATATAAATTTTAAATTAATGAAATTTATAGTTCCTCTAATTTATTTAACTCCCTTATGGCTTCTAAAACGCTATTAATATTGTTTAAACCGTTTAAAAATTTAATTTCACTCGAGACTCGTTAAATTTCTAAAATAACTTTTAATAAAATTGAAAAAAGAGGGCTTCGACTTAGAAAAAATAGAAGATCCGTTGTATGTAATATTACCGGGTGAGTCGGAATACACCCCTTTAACAAAGGATATCTATGAAAATATAAAAAAAAATAAAATAAATTTTAAATTAAGTTATACCTTATATCTTTTCTATTCTTTGACTCTCTTAATATTTTAGTTTGTATTCTTAGTTTTGAGGATTTATTTTATTAAGGTAGAAGCATTTTTTATCTGCTTTTCGGCATCTTTAACTATAGTTTCGATGATACTGGTAACATTTTCTATGCTGTTGATAATTCCAATGCTTTGGCCTAGCAGTACAGCGCCATCGGTAATATTTCCATTGTAAGCCATTTCCCCTTTTTTTAACCCATTTATCGTATCTTTCATTGTCATTTTTGCCTCTTCTGCCATTTTTTCTGATTTATCCGCAATGAGACCACGCGATAGTGAATATTTATTTTTCCAGAGCCTAATCGGACCTAAAGAACCTGTTACTAAAATGGTATCCTGTGCTTTCGCGGGAGGAGCAACGTTCTTATAATCTTCGTGGAATTCGCTTTCTTTTGATGCGATGAATCTCGAGCCCATTGCGATCGCTCCAGCTCCCATAGACAAGACGGCCGCGAGCCCTTGACCCGTAGCAAATCCTCCGCAAGCTACTATTGGTATATCCGGATATTTTTGAACAACTTGCTGTAATAAAACTAAAGTGCTAACATTTTCATAGGATTGATGACCTCCTCCTTCATTTCCGGTTATAACCATACCATCCACTCCAGTCTTAACGCATTTATCTGCCAACCAAAGAGCAGGTGCAACATGAAAATGCTTTATATTCGACCCGCTCTCTTTTAATTTTTGGTAAGATTTTGATTCCGGCAGCATTTTTGAGGATCCTGCACTGGTAATAGCATAAACACATTGTTTTTTTAGTTTTGGATTGTTCATGATAAATTCCGGAATTTCCTTACATAATACCGACGCATCTGTTTGCACCCTTGAAGTTCGAATATTAAACCCGAACGGTTTATCAGTGTGCTCAACAACATATTCCATATCTCTTTTCATTATTTCAATAGGAGTCCTTCCGGCTTCATAGTCGGTATACAATGCAGTATGACTTAATACACCGAGACCACCGGCTTCTGAAACTGCGATAGTTAATTCGGTCGTGTAAAAAGGACCCATTGGCGCTGCGATTATAGGATGTTTAATCCCTAACATTTTAGTTATATTTGTTTCAATTACCATCAAATATTACCTTTAGATATGCTTATTAAATTTATAGTTTTTTAATGAAGATTTCATGAATCGTTCAATCGTTCAATGAAATCTTCATAGGCAATTTTAAGTTAAAGAGGGTTCATTTAAAAAGATTTTTAAATTTTACATTAATATGTAAAATCGGTTGTTTTGTTTTCAAAGTTTTTTCTGATTGGAGTCATAGATAAATTATTTATATAATTAATAAAGAATAAATATGTTTAATTAATTCAATTCTTAAGTTTACAAGTTAATCAATAAAAAGTTATTTTTTCATGATATGCTACCGACATTAATGAATTACAAGACTTTGGAGTAAAAAAGTAGGGGGGATGTAAGAATTTATCATTTAAATTCGATTGCCTTAAGATTT
>JAUWBH010000109.1 GCA_030605085.1 Promethearchaeota archaeon
AGGGATTTATTGATCAAGAATTTCCTAAAATATTTATCGTTAATCCTAGAATAACTGAATCTAATGTTAAAATAATGGGAATACCTGTTTTCTCAGATTTGAAATCCATTGGAGAGCCTGTAGATCTGGTTATATGTTCCATTCATCCTAAATTCGTTCAAGATATCATTATTGAATGTGGTGAAAACGGAGTAAAAGCAGTAATAATTTTTACAGCTGGATTTGGTGAAAAAAATGAAGAAGGTAAAAATGCTGAAAAAGAATTATTAAAAATTGCTCGAAAATATCAAATGAGATTAATTGGACCAAATTGCATGGGATTATATTGTCCCAGTTCAAAACTTTCGTTCTTTCCAGCCTTACCAACAGAATCAGGTTCGTTAGGCTTCATTAGCCAAAGTGGTTCAATCGCTAATATTATGGTTTTTATTTCAATGTTGAAAGGAATTCATTTTTCAAAATCCATAAGTTACGGCAATGGGATCGATCTGGGATTCAATGATTTTTTAGAATATTTGGGAGATGACCCTAATACTAATATAATAGCATGTTACATGGAAGGCGTTAATGATGGAAGAAGATTCATTGAATTGGTAAAAAAAATAAATAAAAAAAAACCTATAATCATTTGGAAGGCTGGAGTCACGCCTGCGGGATCAAAAGCAGCTCAGTCGCACACAGGATCCATAAGTGGAAATAATAATCTATGGAATAATGTTTTTAACCAATATGGGGTGATCAGGGTCTATAATATGGAAGAAATGATGAGTATGATCCAAGCATTCATCAATCCTATTCCAGTAAGAAATTGTCGAGTTGCTATTCTTTCAGGACCGGGAGGACCTGCCGTATCTTCAGCCGATGCATGTGAGATGAATAATCTAAAGTTGGCAGAATTGACCAATGAAACAAAATTGAAACTCCAAGAACTACTCCCTGAATTCGGGTCAAGCATTTCAAACCCTATAGATTTAAGTCTTCAAGTTGCATTTGATCCAATGTTGGAAAAAAAAGCATATGAAGTAGTTGGAATGGATTCTAATGTTGATATGATTCTTATTTGGTTAACGATGTTAAATCCTCGATATAAGGATTTAATAAAGTTACAAGAAAAAATTTCTAAACCAATTGTTCTCGTATCTGCCATAGATGTGAACATTTCGCGAGATTCTTTCAGTGGTACTATTAAACGAGCATTCACTTCAATAAGAGTAAAAAAAATTCCTAATATAATAAAGAATATGAATCAGAAAGGGATTTCAATACATCCGAACGAAAATCTAGCCGCTAAGGCGTTATATAATATTTATCAGTTCCATAACAAACCCAAGAAACCGATTGTTTTAAAACAATAGAAAGGACTTTCTAGTCCTTTTGTGTAATGTATTCATTTTCCTTTTCCATAAATCTTTACATATAACATTCAAAGTGTTCAGGAACAATGTATATTGTTTTAAGAAAAGTTAACAGACCTAAAGAGTTGATTGACAGACCTAAAGAGTTAATTAAGGTATTAGATCTTTTTTATTTAATAAAATTTGACTTAAGTCTGTTTTCTTCGAAATTCGGCATACTCGCATAATTTCTTAATGCACGGAATAGGTCTGTCCCATAATCTAAATAGGAAAGCTCCATTTTCCCTTAATTTTTTAGACCAAAAACTATTGAAATTTTGAGGACTAATGTGAAATATTGGTATAGAATATTTTTTAGAATTACTAATGGTCGGTTGAACTAATTTTTTGGCAAATTCAGCACTTTTTTCGTGATTCTGCTTTTGAAATTCTGCATATTTAGCAATCCTTTCGTTTTTTAAATAATGATCCAATACATCTTGAAAGCCCACGACTCCATATTGAACTAACACATCCATTTCACCGGATTTCATTAAGAGCTCTGGTAATGTTATGTAATAATAAGGTAGATCCATGCCAAAAGTTATATCGACTGGATTTTTGAAGCTAGCAATTGGCGGCAACATTTCCTTCAATTTTTCCTGTAAAGATTCTGAAAATTCCGGAACTATTAATCCATTTTTTTCAGCGTTATTTGCAAGCATAGCCCCCGGCCCTCCTGAATTGGTAATAATACCCAAACGATTTCCTTTCGGTAATATATCTCTCGTTAAAACTAGAGCTAAATCCAAGAATTCTTGAACTTTGTCCGTATGAATAATACCAGTTTCTTTAAACACAGCATCATAGATTTTACTATTTCCTCCAAGAGATCCTGTATGACTTGCTAGAGCTCGATTTCCTGCCTCTGAGCCTCCACCATATATAGTTACTATAGGCTTTTTAGGGGAAATCTCTTTTGCTAATTCAAGAAACTTTTTTCCTCGTTTAATTTCTTCAATATACAATCCGATCACTTCAGTTTCGTCATCATCTTTATAATATTCTAAGCAATCAACAATATCGATATTAGCTTCGTTTCCTACAGATATAGATTTTCCTAAGCCAAGATCTAAATTTTCAGGATCGAAATAAATATGACTTGAAAGAGTGCCACTTTGAGAGGCGATCGAAAATTTATTTCTTTTTAGTTTTTCCCAAATTGCAATATTAAATGCCTTTCCTTCATTAACGGGATCAATCCAATTATTAAAGATGCCTAGACAATTGGGTCCTATAAAGCGTATTCCATATTTTTTTGAAATTTCGATTATTTCTTCTGTTAGAGTATTTCTACGATCTTCGATTAATTCTCTAAACCCTCCAGAAATGAGAATGATTTTTTTAACACCCTTTTCTCCGCATTCTCTAAATATTTGAGGGACTATTTTAGGGGGTAAAACAATTACCACGAGATCTGGAATTTCTGGAATTTCTGCTATGGATTTATACGCTTTAAAACCCATAATTGAATCAAGTTTTAAATGAATTGGATAGACTTCACCATCATATCCTGAAATTATTATATTCATTAATTGAATACAGGCTAAAGATGCACCAGAATTGTTTGCACCATAAATAGCTACACTTTTTGGGTTTAATATCCCATGAAGAAAATGAGAGCTCATATTTTGTAAATAAATATTGCATTACTTTAAAACATAAATGAAATTAATTGGATTTGAGTTTTATCCAAATGTAAATAATAGAAAAAGACTTTACTTTTTAAAGGAAAAGAAAGTTTCTAATAAAGTTTAAATAGAAATTCTATTAATAAAAGGTTAATAGTTTAGTTAAAATTTAGAAATTATTTAGAGCGATAAAATGCTTGACGAAACTAAATTTAAGGAAAAAGCGTTGAAAAAAGCAAAGGAATATTTTGAAAATGTCCATATGACAGACGAACAATACAAGATTTTTATAGATTTTATTCAACAAATACACAAATATATATCGATAGGTGAAGATGCGCTTAAAGGATTTGCCTGGCAAGCTATTGGTATGTGGCAAAAAGATTATAATATGGATTTTATTGTAATAGCTATAAAATCGCATGAAGAAAGAATGAAAGCAATTACTCAAATCTGTGATTACTTAAAAATTGAGTTAGCACAAAATTTAATCAATTCTGAGTACGAGTCGCTAGTAACAAAGGCTGTTGACGAAACTGAAGCGTATTATAATGAAAAATACGCTAATATTTAAACTCCAAACAAAATAACTCATTCTAGAACCATTGCTTTATATAAAAGAGATTATATTTTTATTTGCTTTTTTGTTTTTTTCGTTAATCAAAAAAAATTAAAGAATTAATTAACAATTAAAAATGAAATGTTATTAAAAATAATTTTAAAAAGTAAAGTGAAAAAATATGGTAAACTCTTTTAAAATTCCTTGGGCTGCATGGAGAGATCCCGAATTTTTAGAATTATCTTTTCCTGATTCTTGGGATGTTACCTTATGTAAAATGAATGGAGGCCCAGAATTAAGCGATAACGAAATTAAAGAAGCGATATTAAACCCTATAGGAACACCTCAACTTTCGGAGTTGGCAAAAGGAAAGAAAAATGCGGTTATCGTAATAGACGATATGACGAGGACTACACCAACTTACAAAATAATACCTTACGTATTTGAAGAATTAGAGAAGGCAAAAATATCAAAGGAGCAAGTAACAATTCTATTAGCGGTAGGAGCTCATAGACCATTAAATAGACGCGATATTTTACTTAAATTAGGAAAAGAAGTTGTTGACGCAGTTAGAATTGAAAATCACCATCCCTACGAGAATCTAACTAATTTAGGAGAATCCAATGTCGGTACACCTATAGATGTAAATACTACTTATGTAAATGCTGATCTAAAAATTTCTTTAGGAGGTGTAATCCCTCATCCTCTAGCGGGATTTGGGGGAGGCGCTAAAATTGTATTGCCAGGAGTGTGCGGGATCCGAACTCTTGAAGCAAATCATTCTGCAGGTATGAGAGGGATTGGTGCTGGGATCGGAAGGATGACGGAAATAAGAAAAGATATTGAGGAAATTGCAGAAAAAGTAGGTTTGGATTTTTCTATTAACGCAATATTATCTGAAATAGGGGGAGTCACAGATATAACCTCTGGACACTTTAAAGACGCTCATAGAAGAGCCATGGAAATAGCAAAACGAAGATACAGTACAAAGATTACTCTTAACAATAACATTTGTTTCTTTAATTGTTATCCCGAAGATTCTGAGTTGAATCAATCACTCAAGGGTTTCAATCTTATGATGACGGCTCCCACGAAAATGCTAGATAGGAACGGTAGTATCGTATTAATGTCGTCTTCGTACGAAGGCCGAGGTTATCATAGCCTAATTGCGGAAACAGGAGCAAAATTATATAAAAATTTCGGTGAAAATCCCCTTTGGAGAGGCCTTGTAAGGAAAAGACAAGTCTATTTTTTCTCACCTAATGTTAGTCAATCTGATCTATATCACTTCTATCCTAAATCTATGAAATTATTTGATGATTGGGGCAAATTAATTAAAGAGTTAAGCCAAGAACATGGTGAATCTCCAAAAGCTATGATTGTACCGTCTAGCATTCAATTACCTGAAAAAAATCTCTAAAAATCTTTTTTTAAATTCAAATTCTGCTATTTTATTCACCTTGGATTTGTACATAAACCTTTCTATTACGAGGCCCATCGTATTCAGCTAACATCAATCCTTGCCATGTCCCAAGCATCAATTTACCACTATGAATTATAACATCTAAAGAGGGTCCTGTCAAAGATGATTTAATATGTGCATCAGAGTTGCCTTCCATGTGAGAAAATCCAGCATTTTGAGGAATTAATTTACGTAAATAACTAACAATATCTTTCATTACAGCAGGATCAGCGTTTTCGTTAATAGTAATACCTGCCGTTGTGTGAGGTATAAAAATTCGACAGACACCCTCTTTTACATTGCTATTTTTCACGATTTTTTTAACATCTCCAGTAATATTTACAAGGACTTCTCTTTTAGGGGTTCTTATTCTTAATTCTTCAAATTTTATCATAAAACCATCAATTATATTTTGATTATTATTGTATTAAATTCTTATTTAAGTAGAAGAGAAAAATTTTAAAACTATTTTCCTAAATTTAACTAAAAATAAAAAATAATTCTAATTGTTTTTAAATTGGTGATTGTAAATCAAATGGATTATAAACCATTAACCCTAGCTAATTTGGAGGATGTTTACAAACTATTCGTAAGAAATGAATCATATTATTCAATTCCATTAAATTATTTCCAATGGGGAACATTAGAAGATGAAAATTTTGATCCAGATTTAACTTTAATTTTGAAAAATCCAAAATCGGACGATCCAATCTCAGCGTTAATTGCTGTAAATCGAGAAGAAAACTGTTACATAAAGGCGTTTATCGTTGATAAACCATTCCGAAGGCAAGGAATTGGCAGGAAAATGTTAAAAGAATTAATAAGTAGAATTAAAGCCAAAAAAGAAAATATTACATCGATTAGTTTTGGAGCCAGTTCTCCTAATTATTGGCTAACAGGAGTAGATTTACGTCATACTGATTTATTTTTCTTTCTTAAAAAGAATAGATTTAAACTTCAGGAAATACGTCAGAATTTAACTGTACATTTAAAAAGCTTGGATTTGAAACCCCTTACTGAAAAGGATGAATATAGTTTTGAGCGTGTTCAACCTAAAGATTTTGACAATACTTTTAGTTTCGTAAAAAATAACTATGGTCATGGTTCTTGGCCAGAAGAGGTTAAATACTCTTTTAAGAACAATCCACCTTCTACATTTATCGCTAGAAATAAAGATAGAGAAATTATCGGGTGGGCAACTCATAGTATGCAATTTCCCGGTGCTTTTGGACCTACTGGAGTATTATACACATTACAAGGAAAAGGTATTGGCACAGAGTTGTTAAAATGGTGTTTATGGGATATTAAACAAAATGGATTGGATACATGTACGATTATGTGGGTCGTGGGAAATACAGTTAAGTTTTATTCAAAAAGCATTGGTGCCTACATATCTCCTGTATTTTATCATATGAGTAAAAGAATATAAAATATTAGATAGAAAAATTTTGAATTAATCGTTAAATTTTCCGTGTTTACCTTTTCCTAGGGTAAAGGCAGCGCTTCCTTCCAAAAATTCCCCGCTCTCAAGAGTTTTTAAGCCCCATTCAAATTCGTTAGACATCGCCTCTTTGACATTCATACTAAACTGTTCGTAAGCAGACATTCGATCGTTTCTCATACATGTTTGGGGAAAAGTAGCAATCTCTCTAGCTAATTTTTCTGCTTCTGACCTTGATTGGCCAATCTCTACTATTCTATTTGCTAATCCTAAGTCATAAGCTTCTTGTGCTGTTACGGGGCGACCAGTTAAAATTATATCCATCGCACGACTTAACCCAATGAGCCTGGGCAGTCGTACAGTACCTCCATCAATAAGAGGAACACCAAACCTTCGACAGAAAACTCCGAAAACAGCGTCTTTTTCAACGATGCGCAAATCACACCATAGAGCTAGTTCGAGACCACCTGCCACGGCATATCCAGCCACTGCTGCGATAACAGGTTTGGAAAGTCGCATTCTTGTCGGACCCATTGGACCATCACCGTTTTTATCAATTCTATTACCATGACCACTCTCAATTGCTTTTAAATTAGCCCCTGAACAAAAAGTTCCATTAGTGCCCCATAATACTGCCACCAGTGCTTTCTCATCTTGTTCAAAATTGCGAAAGGCATCAGCAAGTTGTTGAGCAGTAATACTATCTACAGCATTCCTAACTTCTGGATTATCGAGTACTACAGTGTAAACAGGATAATCTTTTTCAACATAAACTGGCATGAAATATATATAGAATTTAAAAACATAAATTTATTTCTATTCTATTTAATCCTTATTTAAAGATGAAATATTTAAAAAGTACTTAAGCTGGAAAAAAATCTAAGTGCTGAATAAAACATATATAGTTAAAAAAATAATGTTATAACATATGCATAAAGAAGAAGTGGACCTATTTTTTAATCGATCCAAAAATTTCTTAGATGGTGCTAAAGAAAGGTTTCAAAAAGAAGATTGGGATTTAACTTGCTTTATGGCTGAACAATCTGTCCAACTTTTAATGAAAGCTATAATTCTTGAAAAAGGAGGGGAACTCCCGAAAACCCACTCAATTAGGAAATTATTTGGATTATTATATTATATAACAAAGGAAGAAAAATTAAAATATGATAGAAAAGCTCTTATATTTCTTGAGAGTGCTTATTTGAATTCTCGATATTTTAATTTTACTTATGAAAAAGAAGATGCTGAAGAAGCTCTTAAAATTGTATCAGAGGTAAAAAAAATTGTCGAAAATGTTAGAAATAATGATACAAAGGAAGGAAATGATTGAAAATTTTAAGAAATATTTGAAAACTATTAATGAGAGTATTAAAACTGTCTTAAAAGACTCTAAAGTATATCTATTTGGAAGTGCAATTGAGGGAAATTTAGTAGCCGCAAGCGATATTGACATTCTTATTATCTCAGATGTACCAAAAAATCACTTAAAAAGAGCAGAAATTACTGCTAAAATTGAAGAAAAAGCGGGATTACCACTTGTTCATCTCTTCGAATTTCATATCTTAACTAATGAAGAATTAAAAACTTGGGTAAAAATATATAACTTAAAGTATAAGGAACTCTCGTCATATTTATAAGAAGGGTTGATTAATTCACTTCAAAAACTCTAATTTGAATATTCACTTTGGAAGGTAAAATGGAAATAAGTTAATTGGGTTTTTTTCTTCCAAGAATTCTTGTCTACTCATTTTTTTGTTTTCCTAGAGTAAAACATTCCATTGGCACCCCATAAGACCGCTACGAGAGCTTTTCCGTCTTTTTCGAAATTTCTAAAAGCATTTACTAATTCTTTTGCGGTGATACTATCAACAGCGTTCTTAACTTCTGGATTATCAATAATAATAGTAAATACAGGATAGTTTTTTTCTATTTTTATTGGCATAATTTAAGTAAGATTTAAGAAAATAAAATAATGTCTCTTAATAAAATAACCTAAAGATGGTTAATCTAAAAAAAAAAAGGAATTATTAAGAATTCTATTCCTCAGAATATATTAATTCTTCAGTTATGCCAATTTTTTTCGCCATATTTCTCGCATAATTTACGCTTTTTTCTCTAAACATGTCAAGGATTAAGAGTGTTGGAATTGCAGCGAGTATACCAAAAATTGGGATTGGGATAATGATAATAAATAATGTAGTGGCCTGACCAACATCAGAACTCCCTGATAAAACATTTGTAAAAAACATATTAATAATCGTGTAGAACGCGAAAATAACACCGATACCTGCGTAACCTTTTAAAAATTGATGATACCAGCCTCCTAAACTTCTATATTCAATAAATTCCCCAGTATTTTTGACTTTCTCTTTGTTTGTGTATCCTATCCCCGCATCATCATGGATCCATACGACTATAAAAAGAGCAAAAGCGGGTCCTAATGTAAACAATAAAAGCGTTACAAATGAAAGAAAAAGAATTTGAATATTTTTCTCTAATATTTTCTGGTATGTGAGTTGATGCTTCACCAATTATTTCCAAATTTCTGATGACAGCATCAACGACTAACTCATTTTCTTTAAATTTAAAAGAATCCATATCTTTTGTATATCGTTCAATTTTGTTAATCGCCTCTATAATGTCATCAATATATAATTCAAGAGATCTCGCAGTCATACATAAATCACGTCATTTAAGATCTTATCTTTCAATTTAGGCCTAATTGCATTTTCTGTGACTAAATCTACGTTCTTTGCTAAGATTTCTTCTAAATATTCTTTTAAATCGAAAAATTCCCATCCAAGTGGTTCAAAAAGTTCTACTAAAATATCTACATCGCTTTCGGGGGTCTCTTCACCTCTTGAATAAGACCCAAAAACTCCTATTTTTTTAATAAAGAATTTTTCTTTTAGAAGAACGATTAGCTGCATACAAATATCCACGTCAAGTGGAATTTATAAAAACTTTACCGCGGACAACTATTGGAAAACCATTTCGAAGGAAATCAAGAGAAATGGAAATAGAAAAGCAAAAGAAATCATATGCACCATTATAAATATTGCATAAGGATTATATTGAATTCTGAGGTAAATATAAATCAGTTGAAGGAACTTATAGACAATAATTTTTCGGCATTAAAAAAAAAAAAAAACAATTCGAAAGCGAAAATAATAATCTCTTCAGATCTCATATTTATAACGATTCAAAATTCCAAAGATTTAAATTAAATTGGACTTTGATAGGTTAAAAGGTGATTTATGTGATTGATGTTTATATTTTATTATTTATGGCAATAACCATGTTTGGAACTAGTGTTGGAATATTATATTTAGGGCATAAAAAGGGAACGCCAAATGTGATTTTGTGGGCTCTATTTATTCTCACTCGGGGACTTAATTGGTTTATTGAATTTTTAGCGGATTACTACGAAGAAATTTATGATATAGAAATAATTATTTTAGATCACCTTGAAATATTCATGGCTTTTTGTTCCTCGTTTATACTTCTTGCGGCGTGTTTGGAACATAATGGGATGATTAAGCGTCATTTGGGAAAAATCATTGTTTTGTTATTATCTATATTACCTCTTTGTTTAATACTTATGATTGACCATAACACATTAGAAGAGTTTGAAGACATCCCCATACTTAGAGGAGATATAATTTCAACTGAATTGGCTCGGTTTCTATATGGATTTATTTTACCACTTCTTTCAATTGTTGCAATTATTGGCACGTATTTTTATTATTATTACGAAACCAACAAGGGTAAAATATTCTATAATCCAAAATTGCTGAAAGTATCTCTGATCCTAGTAATTCTAATATTTATCTTTTCATTATTCGATGGTTTTGATTATTATGAAGAAGAAGAAGAGATCGAAATATTTTTTATCGGTCTTCGTGCTATTACCTTATCTTTCTTCATAATTGTGCCCTTAATAATTGTGTTTACTTATGATTTAGGATTGCAAAAATTTCTCATTATTGAACATTCTGGTATACCGTTGTTCGCATATAGTTTTGAAACCAAATCAGCTACTTCGGATGAAATCTCGTTTTTAACCTCGGGATTTTTATCTGCTATCTTGGGATTTTCCGAGGAACTTTCTAAAAAAGAAGCAGACTTTTTATCTATACAATCACATTATCTTTATTACGTCATTGCAAAAACGGAAACAAAGATATATGCCCTTCAATCTATATCTAAAAATAAATATTTAGAAAACCAATTTTTTCATGTAGCGAAAGAAATCGAAAATCGTATTGCTGAAATAAGTAAATTTTCAGAATCAGACATAACCCAGGTGAAAGAAATTTTAGATAAAAATTTTTCAGCATTCCTTTAGAAAATCCGTCAAAATATGATGTCAATTTGTATTTTTATATCTTCTTCTATTATGTACTTTATATTTTTAGATAACTTTCATTTGGAAAGTATTCAATTAAGTGATTTTTTTTTAAAAAGTATTCGAGTTTAGGTCCAAAATATTTAATTAAACTAAGTAAAAAATAAAGAATTTCAAAAAAAAATTATTTATAAAAAATAATTTATTTCATATTAGCTAGGTATTCGTTCATTTCTACGAAACTGCTTGTTCTCATTAAGGCCCCTTTAAGGAATTGGAAGCCGATATCATAGGTCGATCCATCGCCAGCTATATGTATCACATAAGGTACTTCTCCTTTAAATAATTCTTTGTTTTTAAGAATTTTATATGTTGTGCTTATAGCCTCTGCTATTGTGGCTCCAGACTCGAATAGGTGGTGAACCCATGGAACTTTCCATGAGGTTACAAAATCTTTTGAAGTAGAAACTTCTGCACAGCTTGTATTGTTGACATAGATAATATTATTACCTGCAGCGGCAGTCGCTGCTGTGGCCATTTGATTTAAAACCATTCCAGCTCCACAGCCAGGACATAGACCCTGCCCGGGATGTAGATGTGTTTGAGGTTCTAATTTTTTAAGATTAATTTTGTATATATCAACTGGCTTTTCTGCCCCAAATATTTCAATAAGTCCTTTTAATTTATTGTTTCTTTGTTCCGTATAATAGATAATCTCATCAATTTCTTTCTCCATGAATTGGGGTCTGAAAAGGTGTCTGAATCGTCCCATCGACTTTAAATATTCCACGAATTTCTCTTTATCTATGTCTAATCCTCGATAATATGAAAAAGTAGGCATTCCATCTTTTACTCGTATGGTATAGAGGGGCCAATATCCACAATCGGTAGCTAATTTAGAAATTTTTACCGCATCTTCAGCGGCATGTCTCCATCCGCGCATACAATCTGAGTATGCTTGAATAAACGAAGCTCCATTTGTTTTAAGCGCATCCGCTATCTTCCCGATGAGATCATTGCTGTAACTGGGGTTAACAGTAGCTAAGAAAAGGGATTTTGCCCCAAAGAAAGCGAATGGAGTGACTAACTCAAGTTAAAATAGATTACAATCTAAGATTAATGTCTTGTTTCACTCCAATTTTCCCTGGAATCTTTTCTCCAGCTGGTCCGGTAGTAGTAGATGCATAAGGAGGCGTTCCTCCTGATTCTTGAATTCTGTTAATTGAAGAACCCCTTCAATAAATTCCAGTGTTCATAAACGCCTCATTATCATAATTAAGGAACAATACATTACATTTCTCTTCCCTTGCGAGAATATCTTCAAAGTTTATGATGTTTCTTTCAACTTTTAACATTTTCAACTCAACATTATTTTAAACATTATAATATCTTTATTTTCATTAACATTTTAAAATTTCGGTATTTAAATAAAAAAGCTAATAGCTAATATGATTGTGTTTAAACGAAAAACAATGTAATTTTAGAGTTTTTTATATTGGTCTCATTATTTTTTTAAAATTTGGATTGTGTTATGTGATTAAATTCGGGAATGCGCCCAATATTGAGATTTAATTTTTTTCTCAGACTTGAAACAATAAAATCCCTGATTTTTTTGGGGTATTTCATTGATTCATCTATGGAATAAGGGAATTCAAATAAAACAATTAGACTCTTACTTTCCAACCATCTTTTGAATTCATCTCTCAACTGTACTTCTAAGAATGCCTTTTTTCCTTTAGAATTGTTTTTAAAAAATCTATTTGGGAATTTATAATGATGATCTCCTTGATATTCCACGACCAAATTATAAATCTCATTGTTTATTTTTAGGAATAAATAACCATCAAAATGCATTAGATTTATATTTAAATGTTGAAATTTAAAAGGAATTTGATATGCAAGCTTTTTGCAATCAAGCACCTGACATATTATCTTTCTTCTGTCAAACTTTATGGATTCTCTAAGAACAAATGACAATATTTTTTCAAAGTACCATATAATAATTGCTTCATATTTTCCATATTGACAAAAAGGACACCAACTACCTACTTTTAAAGCATTTTTCGTTCTACTAAAAATATGATCCTCTTTACATTTTATTCTATATTTTAATCTATTACGATCACTAGATTTTTTATAAAAAGTTTTTATTAAAGTGCCTCCCTTAGTTTTAATAATCCCTTGGACATTCGCTATATGCTCTTCAATGAGCTTTGGGCTACGATCTGGACCACATTCTGGACAATCAGGGTTTTTCGCTTTTAATAAAACTGACTTATTTCGGTGGAAAATATGCCCATTCTTACATTGAATAATGAAGTAATATTGTGAATCCTTACCTTTTGTGTAAGTGTCTATTATTTTCCACCCGCGATTATCAAGAATATTTTGAATATCAGCAATATGCTCTTCTTTGGTTTTTTCCCGATATGGATTGCATATTGGACACCAACGACCCCTTTTCAACGCTTCCTTATTTATCTCAAATCTATGTCCATTTTCACATAAAATCTTAAAATAAAAATTAGAATCTTCTTTTTTTCGATATACATCCAAGATAATCCCTTTTATTGCATTAATAATTTTTCTTACATCAGCTATATGTTCTTTTTTTGTTTTAGGTCTCCATTTATTGCATTTAGGGCACCAGCTACCTCTCTTCAGACTAGATTTATTAATAGTAAAATCGTGGTTATTCTCGCATGTTATTTTAAAATAAATTTCAGAATCTTTTTCTTTCCTAAATAATTCCTTTATTACACCCCTTTTATTATTTACAATGTGTTCTATATCCACTTTATGTTGTTTATCAGATTTCCGATATCTTGCATATCTCTTTGGGCTCTTAGAACCCCATATCCTTTCATACCATTCTGGAAACTCTTTAAGAGCGAGATTTCTTAGATGTTTTCTAGAAATTTCATATTGGAAATTTTCTTCCCAAATCCGAAATAATGACTTTGGTTTTTTTCCTTGCTTGAAATTTTTGATTTCTTTCTTTATTTCATTATAAATTCTTTCTTTCAATTCTTGGGAGATCAAAAAAACCTCTTTAAATGGTGATTTTACACCAAGATCTTTTAATGTTTCACTATTTTCCAATTCCTCTTCAGTCTCGAGATTTGAAAAATAATTATTATATCTAAATTTCTTTCTTTCCAGACATCTCGAATGTCGTTTGAAGGGATTTGATCCACCAAGACAATTAAATTTTTTCGTGTCTTTCATAACGATTATTATTATTATCTCTTTATTTAAAAAGTATTATTTGCAGATAGCCTCAATATATTATCTAATTTAGAATGGAAAAAAAGAATTAGAGTTATTTGGTTTTTCTATTTATTAAAATTATCCTGAAAATAATAGAATTCTTAAGTTTACAAGTTAATCAATAAAAAGTTATTTTTTCATGATATGACTACCGACATTAATGAATTACAAGACTTTGGAGTAAAAAAGTAGGGGGATGTAAGAATTTATTATTTAAATTCGATTGCCTTAAGATTTAACAGATGTACTCTACGACAAAAACTTGAACCTACTGTAATGGAGTATAATGCACTACTTAAAATAATGTCGGATGTGTAATTAAAGAAGACTTAAGAAAATTTTAAAAAAAGTTGTTAACTTGTAAACTTAAGAATTACCAAAATTATTTGCGTACTATGAGCCTTATTATCAACAAATTTAGAAACCATAGTAGAAATTAAATTATAAAAACAATTAGTGTAATACATGCCTTTTTTGGAATATAAAGGAAAAAAGATTTTTTATCAAATTAAAGAAGCTGACACAAAACAAGCAATTATTTTTATACACGGTTCAGGGGGCAATTCTCATACTTGGAAAAATCAGTTAGCTAAACTCGATACGATTTATAATCTTATAGCGATTGATTTACCATCTCATGATCAATCTGACAATTTTTCAGAACTTTCCCTAGAACTTTATGTTGATGTTGTTAAAAATCTGGTTAAGACTCTAAAGTTAAAGGAGGTTGTATTAGCAGGTCACTCTTTAGGAGGAGCGGTCATTCAATCCTATTATTTTAAATACCCCGATGAAGTTTCTGCGTTAATTTTAATTGGTACGGGTGCTAGATTGAGAGTCAGTCCAATCATTCTTACTTCACTGCAAAACAATTTTCAAGAATTTTTAGAAGGCTTACCAATTGGAGCTTTTTATCGCAGAACATCTAAAGAAATAATTAATGAATATATGACCGAAACATCAAAAACAGACCCTCAGGTAACCTATCGCGATTTTAAAATATGTGATGAATTTGATGTGATGGACAAGATGAGCTTAATTGATGTCCCAAGTCTAATAATCTGCGGCAATGAGGACCGCCTAACTCCTCCTAAATACTCGAAATTTTTCCACGAAAAATTAAAAATCTCTGAACTGATAATTATAGATAAAGCTAGTCATATGGTTATGCTTGAGAAACCTGAGGAATTAAATCAAGCAATAAAGGAATTTATAAAGAAATATTTGGAAAAAAGATAGAGCTTCATCAATATACTTCATAAGATTACTTATGAGTAATTTATATTAATTGGTTTAAGTTCAAGAAAAATATAAATTATAGATATTCAAACTTTTTCCACGAAAAATTAAAAACCTCTGAACTGATAATAATAGATAAAGCTGGTAAATTTAATTGAGAAATAATTTTATTATGAATAATGGAATAATTAGACTCACGAAAAAACAAGTTAAACTGGCCGGAGAAGTACTTGGTAGAGCGCTTTGCGACGATCCATTCATAATGTACCTTATACCAGACGAAGAGAGAAGAAGAAGACTGGTCAAGCACATATATCAAATGACAACTTGCCTAGGAGTAAGATATGGTGAGGTTTATGCAAATTCCCCAAATCTTGAGGGGGTAGCTACTTGGCATTATTACAAGGAATTACATGAAGAAAAGTTTTGGGGGTTCCTCCTTTGCTTCATAAAAGGCAAGTTTTACAAATTGGGCATGGGTTTAGCTAAAAAATATAAGCCAATGGAAGAATATATGCATAAGGTCCACAAGGAATTAGTTCCAGGTGAACACTGGTACTTGTATGTATTAGGAGTAGATCCATCTCATTAAGGAAAAGGACACGGCAATTCTCTGGTAGGGCATAAATTGGAGGATATAGATCAGCAAGGCATTCCAGCTTATCTCGAGACATCCCTTGAAAGAAATGTCAAATTCTATGAGAAACACGGTTTTCGGGTAATAAAAGAAGGAAATATCCTCGAAACCGATGTGTACCAATATTTTATGCTACGGGAACCTAGATAATGGAGCCTATAGCAAACCATATTACAAACGCTACATAAATAATAATTATCATCATTATAAGATTTTGAAATTGCGTACAAACAAGGTATGGTTATGCTTGAGAAACCTGAGGAGCTAAATCAAGCTATAGAGGAATTTATAAAAAAAATAGTAAATCTTTTTAGATTAAATTTTATAGTTATAAAGAGTTAATTTGATTAATTTCTAATATAAAATAACAAATGAATTATTGCGTACTTATACTTACGGTCCATTTCAGTCAAGATGATTAGGACTCTCATTAGGCGTAAATATCTTACCGAGATATAAGCTTTGTACGTATAATTGTGTTTACTATGAAATTGGATCTACTGACCAATTAGTTTCTCCTAAATTTAGAATAAATGCACCCCCTTCTCCTAATTTTAGAAAGGAAGACCTCGAAAATCAGATAAGCTAATTTATGTATTAAGAAACATTAAGAAAATGGAAAGTGATTCTGAAGACTAATTATAGTTTTTATAAAGGTGAGTTTTATAACTATTTAATGGATAATCAAACCTCTCTCAATAATTTTATTGACAAATTAGATAACAAAAGTAAGGAAGTAGTAGCATCGATAATTAAAGATGTTGAATTCATCAATAAGCATAGTTTTATAGATTTGCTTCAAGATCTTTTAAATAAAGAAGATCAAATTATGGACTACTTAGAAGTTATGAAATCTTTCACACATCTTAAATTACATGAAAATCTCTATGAACAATCTGTATTTGATTATAGGCATGGTTTAGTCTATTTATCCGAAGGGACACTAAAATTCTTGAATGGTAAAGATTTTCTTGATTGTGAAGCTTATATTGGTGATTCAGCATTAATTTTTGAAAAATATTATAATCCGAAAAAAATCTATTCATTCGAACCAGAAAACGCGAATTATAATTTTCTCTTAAATACTATTAAGCTAAATAATTTAAAGAAAGTTATTCCTATTAAATTGGGTGTTGGTGCTCAAGACAGCATTGAGAATTTTTTACATATTGGAGGATTTTCATATATAACTGATGATAAAAGCGAAACCCAAATTAAAATTACATCAATTGATAAATTTGTTTTTGATAATAATGTAGATGTTGGTTTAATTAAACTTGATGTGGAAGGGTATGAATTGGAAACATTAAAAGGTGCAAAAAGAACAATTAAAGAATTTAAACCTGTCTTATTAATATCTATATACCATAATGCTGAGCAATTTATTCATACAATGGACTATATTCAAGATTTAGTCCCTAATTATAAATTTATCATTAGGCATTTAGATGATTTTCTTCCTGTTTCTGAAACGGTCCTAATAGGATGGATAGATAATGTTTAATTAAAATTTCTTTTCTAAATTTACGGAATAAATGACTCTTAAATCAATACTAAAATTATTATTAAAATAAAGCTAGTCGTATGGATATGCTTAAGAAACCATAGGAAATCAAGCTATAAAGGATTTCATAAAATATAAAAATATTTGCTCGTATCACTAAAATAAAATACTCTTGACATAGAAAACAATTTGATATCTAAAAAATTGGAAATCTTATTAGATTAAATTTTATAGTTATAAAGAGTTAATTTGATTAATCCCAATATAAAATAACAAATGAGTTTTTTGCGTACCTATACGTACGGGCCATTTCAGTCAAGACGATTAGGACTTTCATTAGGCGTCAATATTTTACCAAGATATAAATTGTGTACCTATAATTGTGTATATTGTGAAATTGGATCAACTGACAAGTTGGTTTCTCCAAGATTCAGAATAAAGGCACCACCATCTCCTAATTTTAGAAAGGAATTAAAAGACATTTTAAAATTTGTTCCCCATTTAAATTCAATAACCTTTGGTTACAATGGGGAGCCGACATTGAATGAAAATTTGTTGGATTTCCATAAAGTTACCTCAGAAATTAGAGAAGAACTAGAATGGACGCATTATAGACCTAATTTAACTCTATTTACTAATTCCAGTGCATTATATTTACGGGAGATAAGAGAAAGAGTAAAGCAATTTGATTTGGTTTTAGCTAAGTTAGATGCTGCAACAGAAGAAGATTTTCAAAAAATTAACATACCTCATCATGACACTCCAGATATTGAAACTATAATAAATTCTCTTGTTAGGTTAAAACAAGAAATGCTAAGAGAACATAAGCTGGCGATTCAATGCTTATTTTGTAATTCTTACAAGGATGATTTCGTACCTAATGACAATTCTGAAAATGTTACTAATTTAGCTTATGCGATTAAGAAAATCAAGCCAGATATCGTTCAAGTATATTCCATCGCAAGGATTCCGGCTCAGTATTTTGTATATGCGATCGACGAAAAAAGAAAAATTGAGATTGTGAATGAATTTAAGAAAATTATAAATGATGAAAAAGTAGAAATTAATTATTATTAAATGATCTTTTTAATTTCTGATTACTTAAAAGAATTAAATTTAGTGAATTAATTTGAGAATCGATGTTCATTGTCATCTATTTCAGAATGTTAATTCAATTGAAGCTTTAAATAGTCAATTCAAAGAATTCAGAGGATACGGCTTTTTTGAAAGAATTTTGAGATATATGGAAGATACCAAATCAATCAAAACAGATAATATAATGGAAAAGACTATTTTTCACATAAAGAGAGCAAAAATAGATAAAGTTGTCTTGCTTCCGTTAAGTATTAAGGAAAATGAAAAAGTTAAGGAATGGACAAACTATGCACCTGAAGTTTTTATTCCTTTTTTCAATCCTCCAGAAAAACCTATTGGAACTATTAGTATTGGAGAATCGATTGAGAACGCAGTCATAAAAGACAATTTTAGAGGGTTAAAAGTTATGCTTCCTTTCCGCAAGAAGAATTTAAACGATAAAATCTTATATCCTGCTTTAGAAGTTGCTCAAAACCACAAGATTGTCGTTTTAATGCATTCAGGATACCCTCCACCGGGAACTAAAAGAAACGTATTGACTTATTCAAATCCTGTTAATATTGACGAATTAATCAGCTCGTTTCCAAAGTTATGCTTTATTTTAGCTCACATGGGTTTCCCGTAGTCCGATATAGCGATTGCTTTAGCCGTGCAATATCCAAATGTATATTTAGATATCAGTAATTTAAGTTATATGCAACCTAATCGCTTAAAAGAACTTTTAATTCAAGCAAAAGAAATTATAGGATTAGAAAAAATTTTATTCGGTTCGGATGGATTCGTTCCAGAGCAGATAGAAATGACAAGTAATTATTTCGACAATATAGACTTTTTAACAAACGAGGAAGTAGAGAAAATTTTAGGCTTAAACGCCGCAAAATTGTTGAATTTATGATTAATTTTTAACCATTATATATATGTAACATCGCAAATTTTATTTTTAATGATATCTTTTTACATTTATTCGATATTAAAGTTTGTTTCAGAAAAGTGGTAATTGATAATGGTTAAATGTGAATGCCCTTCTTGTTATTACGAGTTTGATTTAGATGACGATTCCATTGAAGGTGAAGTTGTACCATGTCCAGATTGTGCCGTGGATTTGGAGATTACTAAGATTGACGGAGATAAAGCAAAAGTTGAAATTGCTGAAATGACGGAAGAAGATTGGGGAGAGTAATTCTTTCTACATGTTATAATAATCTTTATTTAAGAAGATTTTAATATTCGCTACTTTTTTAAAGTCTTGTATTATTGAAAAAAAGATATATTTTAAATTAGGAATTTTCATATCAATTGAGAAAAGTAAAATGAAACCACATCATAAAAAAGCAATTGATAAAATAACTGAAATATTAAAAAAAGACGAAATGTATCTTGCTTTAATCATTACAGGCTCAGTTGCTAAGGGACAGGAAAGAGACGATTCTGATGTTGATATTGTTCTTGTTGTAACGGATGAAGAATACGAAAAAAGGAAAAAGAGAAATAGATTCATATATTTTGATGATCGATTCTGTGATTATCCAAGAGGGTATATAGAGTGAAAAATTGTAGATTACCATTACTTAAAATTAGATGCTGAAAGAGGAACTGAACCTGCAAGGGATGCATTCAGAGGAGCGCTCGTTGCATTCTCAAAGATTCCTGATTTTGACAAATTATTGAAAGAAATCGCCGTTTATCAAATAGAAGTAAAAGAGGGTAAAATTAAAAAGTTTGTAGCTCAACTCGATATTGCAAACTGGTTTATGAAAGAGGCCGAAAGAAGGAATGATAAGTATTTAGCAATTTGTGCTGCCAGAGATCTTGTATTATTTGGAGGAAGATTGATTCTTGCTCATAACGAGGTATTATATCCATTCCTTGAACTACCACTCACCAAAGTGTGTGGATTCCTAATTCATCGAAAACAGCTCAACAAGATTCGAGAATCGTGCCGAGTCTTACATTTTCTCCAAAGGCTTAACTTCCCGCTATTCCATCGGTAGAATTCCGTTTCTTTTTGTAGTCGTTGGTTATCCGACCAAAGAGTAGGAATTAATTAAAACATATTTAAAGAGAATTTAAGAAAAAGGAGTGCGAAGATTTAGTGAATTCTCCTCAAGCTCAATTCATCACCTTCCTAAAGAGAAGGT
>JAUWBH010000192.1 GCA_030605085.1 Promethearchaeota archaeon
CTGAAATTAATTCGGCTACTTTTTTTGTTGTACCCGTTCTCGAATAAAATACTATAAGATTAGCCATAATATCAAATTAAACCTTAAGAATTTTTAAATATTATTGATTTCCTAATTTTAAATCAATAAAAAATTAAAGAATTAATAAAATAAAGTTAAAAATTTGAGTTTTTAAAAAAAACAAAACTACATTTTTCTTAAGACTTTTTTATCGACCTTACCTATAGAGGTTAATGGCATTTCTTTTACAATTTCGATTATCTTAGGTATTTTATACTTAGCTAAGTTTTTTTGTGCGTATTTTAATATGTCTGCTTTTGTTTCTTCCGACGCTTCAAATCCTTCCTTCAAAAGTACATATAATTTTACAATTTCAGAACCAGGTCGTTCTGGGTCAACAATTCCGACGCTTGAACAGAGTTCAATGGCAGGATGTTTGTTCAGTTTGTCATCAATTTCTACACTGAAAACTTTAAAGCCACTAACATTTATCATATCTTTTGTACGATCAACAATTGTTATATATCCATCCTCATCCATTATACCTACATCACCAGAGTAGAACCAACCATCTTTAAGCGCGTTTTCAGTTTCTTCTGGTTTATTCCAATACCCTTTAAAAATTTGAGGTCCTCTTATAACAATCTCTCCAGGCTCTCCTAAAGGAACTTCTTTTTGTTTATCAAAAACGTCTACTATTTTAACTTCCGTGTTTGAAACAGGAATTCCTACAGTTCCAATTTTTCTTGTACCGAGAAAGGGATTCATGGTTACAATAGGAGATGCTTCTGTCATACCATAAACTTCCAATACGTTACCTTTTCCAACTATATTTTCAAATTCGATGATACTTTCGGTAGGAAAAGGGGCTGCTCCTGAAATAAAACCCAAAAAGGAATTCAAATCTAATTTTCCAAATTTTCTATAGCTTGAGAGCATTAAATAAAGTGTGGGAACATTAGCCATTAGTGTTACATGACCCTCATGTGCTTTTATTCTAGATGTGATATAAGTCACATCTCTTGGGTCTGGAACTAAGATTTGGCCAATAGCGTTGCGAATTGATCCGTAATTAAACGACATTCCGGCTATGTGAAAAAATGGAAAATTTGAAATAACGAAATCTTGCCCCATAACTAAATCAACCTCCCACCAATGATTTGTATGCGCGATATTAGCCATAATATTTTCATGAGTCAATATGGCTCCCTTAGGAGGACCAGTAGTTCCACCTGTATATTGAAGAAAAGCAATATCTTTTTTAGGATCTATTTTGACATCTGGGGGTTTATCACTCGGATATTTTGATAATACTTCTTTATAGGTAAAATATTTAATACCTTCTACTGGTACGACATCCCCGTAAGGTATTCTCCCCATTTTTATTAAGTTTTCTTTCGCTTCAGGAACTATATTTAAAACATCGGCAATATTAGTAGTGATCACAAATTTTATATCGGTCTCGTTTGAACTTAGAGCTTCTCTAACGCTTTCCTCGTAGAACGAATCAAGAGTTATTATAGCAATAGCACCACTATCTGCTAATTGATAAGCAATTTCATTTGATTTTAAAAGAAAATTTATACCTACTGAGGTTCCTCCTGCGTAAAATGTTCCATATAACGCAATAATATATTGAGGGCAGTTAGGTAAATGAAAAGCTACTCTATCACCCTTTTTTACTCCATTTTTTACAAGAAAATTAGCAAAACTTATGACTCTTTCTTCCACTTCTTTATAAGTAGCAGTTTCACCTTGAAAATCATAACAAATTGTTTCTGGAAATTCTTTTGCCGAATTTTTCATCGTATTTACTAAAGAAATTGACTCAACATCTATCTCTGGCTTCACATGATCATCGTAGGATTTTAACCAAATTTTTGAGGAATAAGGACTTCCTTCCTTCATTTTCTGTGTCATTTTCGATCATTTTTTAAATATTTTTTTATAAGATTTGATAAGATTTTTTCGCTTTTGATAAGTTAAATTAATATATAAAACTATTTTTTATATTATTTTATAAAAAGTTTACTGATAGTGTGCCAGAAATGGGTTAATTAGCTTTAAATTAGAAATCTTACAACAGTAATTTTATTAATCTGGAATGCTATTAAGATAATGATGAATTATGAATGTAAGCAATGGTATAAATATTAAAGAAGAAGTAATTAAACTTATAAAAGAACTCCCTGAGGATATAATTCTTGAAGACACTCAATACCATCTTTTTGTAAAACAAAAACTCCTAAAGGCTGAGAAGCAGATAAGAGAAGGTAAAATTACTCCTCACGAACAAGTAATGGAAAGGGCTAAGAAGATATGGTTCAAATAGAATGGACAGAAGAAGCCGAAAATGATTTAGACGATATTATAGCTTACATATCAAAAAGTTCTTTTCAATATGCAAGATCTTTTTTTGAAAATGTTCATGAATCTCTTCATCAATATCGTAACCTTTTACGAAATTCTTCGTAATTTATATTTTGTTGAGGATTTAAATTCTCCATTATACCTTAGTAGATATATAGTCATTGTCTACCGACGAAAGCTCATCTTTCCGATAATAAAATTATCTTAACTTTCTTAGTTAATATAACTACTCCTAATATTATGTTATTATCTATAACATTTATATAACTATTAATCTATTATTTTCTAGTAATGTTCATAAATCTTTGCACCAGTCGTAAAGAAATGAACAATGTTTAGTAATAACAAAAATAATTGTTATAATGTTTAGATAAAATTGAAAAGATTGAAAAATTAATTAACAAAACTGTGAATTTTTAAATAATTTTCGGAAATATATTTGATTAAAAAAAGGATTGTAAACCATGAATCAAGTGGCTATAATTGGGGTAGGACATACAAGATTTGGGCGATTAGAAAACAAGGATCTAATGGATTTATTATGCGAAGCTTCCTTAGAAGCGATCGACGAATCTAACACAAACGATAAAGATTTTGATTCTGTTTATGTTGGGGCAATGTGTCCTGGGATATTCAATCATGTATCAGGGATCGCAAGTGCACTTGTAGATAGAATAGGTTTAATACCTGCAGCTGCCGATCACCTAAAGAATGGCCCTGCTAGTGGAGGATCAGCCATAAAAGCAGGTTTTCAAGCCATATCTTCTGGCATGAGCGAAATGGTTTTAGTCGTTGGAGGTGAAAAAATGACGCACATTACTACTCCAGGATATATAACTTCAGCTGTTGCTACCCTTACGCATCATCAGGCTGAAAGACGACATGGTGCGTCGCTTCCTTCTTTTGCGGGGTTGTTGACTCGCGTTTATCTCGAAAAATACGACGCAAAATTAGAATGGCTTTCGGATATTGCCATCAAAAACCATAAAAATGCAACAGTAAATCCCATTGCTCATTTCCAAAAAACAATTGAAGATTTTATGAAAAGTGCTATTCAAAAAGGAAGAGGAAAATGGAACACGGTCGACGAATTTCTCAAGGACGATAAAAGTAATCCAATTATAGCAGATCCGTTAAGACTTTTTCACATTTGTCCCATCTCAGATGGTGCTGCTGCAATGGTGCTATGTAACGCTGAGATTGCTAAAAGATTTTGCGACAATCCGATTTTAATCACTGGCATTGGTCAGGCAACAGATACGCACATAGTTTACGAACGAGAAGACATAACCGTATTAAATGCTTTAAAAATTAGTTCAAATCAAGCTTATAAAATGGCGAAAAAGACCCCAAAAGATATAGATGTAGCAGAACTCCACGATGCTTTTGAAATTTTGGAAGTTGTGGAAAGTGAAGATATTGGATTTTTCAAAAAAGGAGAAGGCGCAAGAGCAGCGCATGAAGGATGAACAGAAATTGGTGGGGAAATTCCCATCAATCCCTCTGGCGGTTTAAAAGCTAGAGGCCATCCGCTTGGCGCAACTGGAGTCGCACAAGTTGTGGAATTAGTTTGGCAATTAAGGAGTGAAGCAGGGAAAAGACAAGTTTCAGGTGCCAATACGGGTATAACATGTAATTTTGGAGGATTTGGAAATAATATAATTTCAATTTTAGTTGAGAGGATGTGAATCTAGATGAGTAGTAGTGAGAATTTATTTGGATTAAAGTGTAAAAAGTGTGGTTATCTACAGTATATTAGCCACATTAGGTGTTTTAAATGTAAAAATGACACTTTTGATACAATTGAAGCTAAAGGCAACTGCGTTTTATTAACTTACACAATATTGAACGCTCCACCAATGGAATTTAGAGATAAACGAGCTTACACCCTTGGAGTTGTGCAGTTTGAAAATGGAATTAAGGCCCTCGGACAAATATTTCCTAAAGAAAATTTGACGATTGGAATGAATTTAAAACCGGTTTATGAAAAAATTTGTAATGACCTTGATGGTAAAGAAGTTTATGATTATGTTTTTAAATCAATTAATTAATTAATGAGGTGAATTAAAAATAACTGTTCCTGTTGAAAATATTAAGGATATAAAAACCTATAGGAAACAATGGGAAAAAAATATTTTAGCTAAATTTCTGAAACAAGACGAATTAAAAGAAAAAATTAAAACGCCTTCGGGGATCCCTTTAAAACAAATATACGATCCTGGAGACATAAAAGACATTAATTTTTTAGAAGATATTGGATTTCCTGGTGAATCTCCTTTCACTAGGGGTGTCTATCCGAATATGTATCGCGGAAGACTCTGGACAATGAGGCAATACGCTGGTTTTGGCGATGCTGCCCAAACTAACAAGAGGTTTAAATATTTAATTTCAAAAGGGCAAAAAGGACTTTCCATAGCTTTCGATTTACCTACTCAAATGGGTTATAATTCAGATAACGAGTTATGCTATGGCGAAGTTGGAAAAGTAGGAGTCACTATAAATTCATTAAAAGATTTCGAAAAACTATTCGAGGGGATACCATTAGATAAGATATCAACAAGTATGACTATTAATGCCCCGACTGTCGTTACTTTAGCAATGTACATCGCTGTAGGAGAGAAACAAGGAGTGAAGCAAGAACAATTAATGGGTACTGTTCAAAATGATATTTTAAAGGAATATATCGCAAGAGGTACATATATTTTTCCTCCTAAACCTTCTTTAAGATTAACGGTCGATGTCATTGAATATTGCTCCAAATTTTTGCCAAAATTTAATACCATAAGTATAAGTGGATATCACATGCGGGAAGCTGGTGCTAATGCTATTCAAGAAATTGCTTTTACTTTGGCAAATGGCATTACATATGTTGAGGAAGTACTTAAAAGGGGATTCGATATTGACGATTTTGCTCCAAGACTTTCGTTCTTTTTCTGCGTTCACAACAACTTTCTCGAGGAAATAGCGAAATTTCGAGCTGCTAGAAGATTATGGGCAAAGATAGTGAAAGAGCGTTTTAATGCTAGAAATCCTAAATCGTTAAAGTTAAGATTTCATTCCCAAACAGCTGGAGTAACCTTGACAGCTCAACAACCCGAAGTAAACATAGTTAGAGTAGCTTTACAAGCGCTAGCTGCGGTTTTTGGAGGTACGCAATCTTTACATACTAACTCGTTTGATGAAGCTTTATGTCTTCCTACTGAAAAAGCAGTAAGAATCGCTTTAAGAACTCAACAAGTAATCGCACACGAGACAGGTGTTGTTGATGTTGTTGATGCAATAGGGGGATCGTATTATCTAGAATATTTAACAAAAAAATTAGAAAAAGAAGCAATGAAATATATTCAAAGAATAGACGAAATGGGTGGAATGCCTAAAGCAATTAATAGTGGTTATATTCAAGGAGAAATCCAAGAAAACGCATATCTAATTCAAAAAAGGATTGATGATTGTGTTAATAAAGTTATAGGTGTAAATTCTTTTAAAACTGAAGAAAGACCTTCATTAAATATGTTCAGGTGTACTAACCATATCGAGAAAAAGGCAATCAAATCTCTAAACGATTTGAAAAACGAACGTAATAATAAATTGGTACAAGAAAAATTGAAAGAATTGAAAAAAATTGCTCAATCAAGCGAAAATGTAATGCCAATTATTATCGAACTCGTTAAAGAATACGCTACTATTCAGGAAATTTGTGATGTTTTAAAAGAAGTATATGGAATATATGAATGTCCTGAAATTTTTTAATATTTTTGATGTGCCTAGGTCAATATTACAATTATGTACTGACTTTATGTACCACAATCAGTAGGCGTAACATTTTTGAAAGAGTTCGTTACTTTATTACTTCATCTCAGATCTAAAGAAGTACCTTCCATTGTTTCCACAAATCTATATTTAAACCATACCGACCATCTCGATAAAGTAGCCCAGAACACGAAAAAGGTTGGATAAATTACTCTTTTTTTTAAAAAAAATACTTTGTTTATTACTTGAAAATTGGGTTATTAAAGTTTCTTTCCTGCGCCTCCATGTGTGAGTTCTTCGCCCAATGCTAAACGTACGAGGTTGCTCAAGATATAGGGCTCCATTCCCTGTGCTTTTGCTCTGCCCCTAAGGCCAGGAATACATATAGGGCATATAAAAACAAAAACTTCTGCTCCTGCTTCCTTTGCATCCATTATGTTTTTCATTCTCCAAGAATTTTGTAATTCTTTAGAGACATTCTCCATTGCTCCCTGGATTCCACCACAGCATAGAGCATTTTCTCGGTCATATTTCCTACTAACTCTTTCTACCCCAATTAGTTCAAAAAGTTCGTCAAGAATTTTATCCTTTTCGAACGTATATCTGGAGGCGCATGGTTGCTGATAAGCTATCTTCATGTTAAGTTTATTTATTTGGTCTATGTGTTCTTTCACATAATTTCGTAAATATTCTATGATATGAATTGGTTTAAATGGTAAATCAATATCGAATTCTTTAACTTTATTTGCTAATGTTGCATAGCAATCGTCGTGAAAGCAAATTATCTCGTCAGCGTTAGTTTTGGCAAGATTATCTACAAATGTTTGAACATTTTTTTTATTAACCATGCTGGGTCTTCCCGTATGAACCATTCCTATCCAGCAAAAATAATCTCCTCCCTTTAGAAGGGTCAATCCATCAAAGAGTTGCCCCGCAATAACTCCAGGTAGCATATCGCCAAATAAGCAAAGATTCATAACAGGTTTATCTGGCTCACCTTTTATAATCTTTGATGGTGTTTTTACACCCATATCAAACATTTTTAGAACTCCTTTATTGAATTTGAAAGTTCCTGTTTCCTCTTGCCTTACATTAATCAAATCAAAAGGATTTGCTCCTTCAGGACAGAACATATTACAAGCTACACAAGTTATACAATCGGAAGTAACTGGACTCGGCTCGCCATTTATTAATTTCTTAAACTCTTCCTTTGCTTTTTCTTCTGGATATGCCAAATAAGGGCATTTCATCAAGCACTCTCCACAAAGAGTACATTTTTCTTCGTAAAACATTATAATCCTCTTTAAAATTTCAATATTGGTCTTTAAAAGATTTGAAAATTTAAATAAATTAAGAGAGGATTTTATTTAATCTTTTATATGGTTTTTATTAAATCCTCTTAACAACGACTTTTTCAATCGAGAAAAACTTGTGGTTTTTTTCAACCTATATGAAAAAAGATTAAATTTATAAATTTTAAGAACAAAATCAATATTAATTCTAATTTTAATAAAAACAGATAATTTAATAAGTTTCAAGAGGAGATATTAAAATTGTTGTTAGAAATAATATTGTATGTGCTGCTTTTTATCTTCTTAATAATTTTTATAACGATATTTCTTAAAATCGGTTTAAGTTTTACAGACGCAGAAAAAACTGAATTCGGTCAGGCGTTTCTCACAGCTTTTCTCTGCACTCTCGTTATGTGGTTGTTAATCTTTTTCCTTCCGAAAACACTTTTATGGCTTGTTATTGCTGTACTAATTGGATTGCTTATATGTTGGGTTATAATTGCGAAGCGGCACAAAATTGGATTTGGCTCTGCTATTTTGGTAACGATTATAGCGATTATTGCTGCAGTTGTGATAATAATTATATTAATTATTGTCATTGGAATGCTTATAGGATTTGTTATGTGGGTATTTTAAACCTAATTTTCTTTTTTTTTTTTAGTTATTAAGCAAACTTGATTTTATTTATTCATTAAGTTTTTAGTTTTAACGATATTAAATAAAATAAAAGAAGTTAAGAGCCAAATTTGCTAAGCGCGATATTATGAAAAAACACTATTATCAAATCCAACCAATTTCGTTTACTAAAGTTAAAATTACAGATAATTTTTGGTCGTCCAGAATTGAGATCAATCGAAATGTAACTATTCCTTATGCGTTTAAAAAATGCGAAGAAACTGGTCGCATAGACAATTTTTCGAAAGCAGCAGGATTGATTGAAGATGATATTGAGCCGATCCAACCCTTTGATGATTCTGATGTATTTAAGATAATTGAAGGCGCCGCATATTCATTAAATATAAATCCCGGTTCAAAACTCGAAAAATATGTTGATAATCTCATAGAAAAAATTGCTGCGGCGCAAGAAGAAGATGGTTATTTGTATACAACTCGGACAATTAATCCTAAAAATCCTCATGAATGGTCAGGAAAAAAACGTTGGAAGCTTGTTTCAATAGAGAGTCATGAATTATATAATATTGGACATTTAATAGAAAGTGCTATAGCTTATTATAAAGCTACTGGTAAACGTAAACTATTAGATGTTGCAGTCAAAAGTGCTGATTTGGTTGATAAAGTTTTTGGATCTGGTAAAAATGAACATGCTCCGGGGCACCAAGTGATTGAGATGGCATTAGTTCGATTATTTCGTGTGACTGGTAATAAAAAGTATCTAAAATTAGCAAAATTTTTTCTTGATATACGTGGATCTAAGGAAGCAATTGGGTATGAGGAATATCTTAGTTTATCAGTATTACTTCCAACACCCTCTTACTCTAAACGTCTTGAGTTCAATCAAACTCACAAGAAAGTCATAGAACAAGATGAAGCTATTGGGCATGCTGTCCGCGCTACATATCTTTATTCTGCTATGGCAGATATCGCAGCTATTACTAATAATAAAGATTACATAAACGCGATTGATCGTATATGGAATAATATGGTTTCAAAAAAAATAGCTATTACGGGAGGTATTGGCTCTAAGACCATAGGTGAATCTTTTGGTCGAAATTATAAGCTTCCAAATATAAGAACATATAATGAAACATGTGCTTCCATTGGTAATGTTTTCTGGAATTATCGTCTTTTTTTATTACATGGTGATGCTAAATATATAGATGTAATGGAGCGAATATTGTATAATGGTCTAATTTCAGGTGTCTCATTAGATGGATTATCGTTCTTCTATCCTAATCCTCTAGCATCGAGAGGTGATCAAACCAGAAGTCCATGGTTCGAATGTGCTTGTTGTCCTTCTAATATAGCTCGCTTTATACCATCAATTCCAAGTTATGTATATGCACAAAAGGATAATACTTTATACATTAATCTTTTTATAGGTAGTATTGGTACTATTTCAATAGCAGATAAAACGATATCTATTACTCAAGAGACAGATTATCCGTGGAATGGTATTGTAAAAATATTAATTAATCTCCAGAAAAGTGATCATTTTACTATAGCACTTCGAATACCAGGTTGGACACAAAATCAACCAGTACCAAGCGATTTATATCATTATTTGAATGAATATAATGCTAATATAAGTCTGAAAGTTAATGGAGAACCAATTGAAATTATTTCTGATAAAGGTTTTATACGAATTCAGCGATCTTGGAATGATGGAGATGAAATCGAACTTGACATGCCAATGCCAATCAGACGCGTAATCGCCCACGAAAAAGTAAAAAATAATATCGGGCGAGTAGCACTTGAACGTGGGCCAATAGTTTATTGCGTTGAATGGCCAGACAATAAAGTTGATCACATATTTAACCTGTTTGTAGACGATGATGCGGAACTTACATTTGAATATAATAAAGATATGCTCAATGGGATTGTAGTTATTACTGGTACCATTCATATCCTTAAAAAAGTCGGAGAGGGAAAGGAAGTTCAAAAAATCGAAACAAAATTTCTCGCTATTCCTTATTATGCTTGGGCTCATCGAGGTAATGGTGAAATGACAGTGTGGATGATACGAGATTTAAAAGGTTTCAAAAGAATTTTAAGTTAGAACCTTTAAATTTTTTCTAGGCTATTTTATAAATTTCTACTTTTTCTTGTATAATTTGAGATTTTAGGTAGTAATGGTATAAATTCATGTGGGTCTTCAAATACAGGTACCTTTTTCTCGTTTAATTTTTTAAAAAGGCGATCCCTATCTTCGGGGCAATTTACTCGCTTTATTATTGGAATCAATGGTTTGCTATATTTATGTCCTAAAGTTAGTGCTTCCATCATAGTATCTTCATATGAAAGGTCAATATTAATTCTAAAGGATAAATCACTGCTAAAATAAAAACTAGGCAAATCTACTATCAAACCATCTATATTTTTATCTGATAAGGCAAGATCCATAATTTTATAAATAGAGTTACAATCAAAAATTTGACCTGATATATCTAAAGGATTCTTTGAACTCGTTCCAAGCAAAAAAAAGTTTGAAGTTATTTGTTTTTGGATGTCTGGACTGAATTGAGGTACGTTCATTCCCGCTTTTTCAATTAAGTCGACCAATATCACACCATAGTCCTTACTACTACTAAGAGTAGCAAGATTTTTTAATTCAAAAAGGTCATAATATTTAATTAAATAAGCCAACGATAATAATTGCT
>JAUWBH010000113.1 GCA_030605085.1 Promethearchaeota archaeon
CTTACCACTGCCCCGAGAAAGCTATAAATCTAAAAAGAACAGGTCTTAGAGAAGTTTTCATACCACCACCTAAAATTATGAACAATTAAAAAAATCTTTCTATCTAAATTAATATTTATTATGTGTTCTGATAAAAATTAAGAATCTTTGAGGTTCTCTAATCCTAAACTTTTCAATTTTTCTTGAGTTGGCCACCCAGTTTTTAGGTCAAAAGTACGATATTTATAATAAGCTTCCTTTAATTGCTGAAAATTAGGCGTTCTTCCGGCAGAATCACTTGCTTCGAGTGGTTTAAGTAAAATTTGAGGTAAATTATCGTCTGCAGCATTGAGCCCCATCTTTAGGTTAAATATTCTTTTTATCATGTAAATTCTTTCGCCCATTATCTTTAATTTTTCCACATCGCAGTCTATACCCATGCCAGATTTTATTAATTCAGCAATGATGGATGGCGGTGGGTTAGCAAAAACGCACATATTTAATGAACTATAAATGGCTCTATAATCTTGTGTTCGAGCGCTTGACATTGCCATTTCTGTATCATCTTTATATTTATTAACTAAAACAATTCCAAACTCTTCCAAACTTTCTAAACCTAATAAAATAACACACATATCACAAAAATTATGGCAAGGGCCTCTAGAAGTTCCTAAAGCATAAGCTACGGCCATACCAAAATTATCCCTTAAATCGTGATATGGCACTTCCATTCCGTAAACTGTTGCAATTTCGTCTTGAGGAATACCAAATTTTTTCCCTACTGCATCTGAACCTTCAGCTAATAAATTTCCGATACCTTCTCGTAATGAAATCTTTTTAATAATTTCTAAAGCTGGTTTTATATCGCCCCATTTTGGTTCTAAACCGTCAATATCTTCAGATTTGATTTTTCTGGTGTTATATAGGTAATATATAAAAGCAATTGTGCTGCTACTGCTTATTGTATCAATTCCATAGTCATTACATAATATGTTTGCTTTAACGATTGATTCTAAATTATCATTTAAAATCATTGAACCAAATCCAGCGATTGTTTCGTATTCTGGTGATTCAACTTCTCCATCCGTTTTGTATTCTCCTTCTTTTACGATCGCTTTTTTAGCACACCCAATTGGACACGAAAAGCAAGGATATTTTCTCGTAACAATCGTTTCTTTGGCGGTTGCGCCCGAGATCTTTTCTGCTCCTTCCCATTCTTCGCCTGTAGTCCAATATTTTTTAGGTAATTCTCCTGTTAAATTCCACATATCTATTCCTGCTGTAGTGCCAATATCGCTAAACATACATGTAGCAAAATCAGAATTAATAATATTGTTGGCTTTTTTAACTGTTTCTTTGAAGTACTCGGTATTTGCAGGTTCATATGTTCTCTTTTTACCACGTACAGTTATGGCTTTTAACTTTTTTGAACCCATAACAGCACCCATTCCTGTCCTCCCAGCTGCTTTTTCTTCTGAAGCAATTGTAGCATATTTAACCAAGTTTTCACCAGCTTGTCCTATACACGCTACTCTCGTTAAATTTGATCCCGATTGTTCCTTTAAAATCTTTGAAGTCTCATATATTCCTTTACCCCATAAAAATGTGGCATCTTTAATTTTTGCACTTTTATCTGTGATTTCAACATATACAGGACTTTCAGAAGCTCCTTCAATAATTATTCCATCGTATCCGGCATTCCTTAGTTCAGGACCAAAATAACCCCCACAGCTAGATTCTCCCCAGATTCCAGTGTACGGTGATTTAGCGCATATAGTAAATTTTCCAGTTGAAGGAGCTATAGAGCCACATAACATTCCCGTCATAAACATTAAAATATTTTCAGCAGATAAAGGATCAGTACTTTTATCTAATTTATCGTAAAGATACCGACAACAATATCCAGAACCTCCTAAAAAATTTTTAGCTATTTCCTCGTTAAGTGGCTCTTCACTTATTTGTCTCGTGCTCAAATTGATTTTTAAAAGTTTCCCAACGAATCCTTTCATAAATTCAAACCATAAAAAAGCCTATTATTATTTATTAAAATATTAAAATATTATTTTTTGTTTTTACTAATAAAATAATTCTGTAAAATTAAAAAAAAATAAAAAATGTTGATTCAGAAGTCAATATCTTTTCCCTCGTAAGCGTATTTATATAGATTCTCGAGGTCAGAAGGAGAAACCCCCCGCGGAGACATCACTACACTTGCATCTTGAAAACACAAATTGACCATTTCTTCTAAATTTATATCAAAATCTTCTCTCGAAACTTCTAAATCTGAAAATTTTGATGGAAAATCGACCTCTTTTTGAAGTTCTTTAATTTTATCGATCACAATGTAAGCGGCTTTCTTATTGTCGTCATCCCACTTAACCCATCCCAACTGTTTTGCAACTTTAGCATATATCTCTATGCTTTTATCGTTTTCATCAGGGTTATTCAAACAAAATTGTGTGACATAAGGAAGGAAAATACCCACTGCTTGTCCGTGAGGTGTATGAAAGATCGTACCCCAACTATGACCCAAAGTATGTCCAATATGAACATTTCCATTACCAAAAGCTAAGCCCGCCATCATTGCTGCCTGATGCATATAATCCCTTGCTTCCATATTATTAGGATCCTTGTAAGCAATTGGCAAGTATTTAAATATTAGCTCTAAAGCTTTTAAGCCTATGGCATCACTAAGTTCATTTCTCCATACACAGACAAAGTTTTCCATTGCATGCGCCAGAGCATCAAATCCGGTAGAAATGGTTAATTTTTGCGGCATTCCAGCGGGAAATATTGGGTCAACTATGGCAAACGTAGGAATAAGCCCCCTATGCGCTTGTATCATTTTTTTCCAGAGATTATTTTCAAATCTTGATATAACAGTGCCGAATGTGACTTCTGCGCCAGTTCCCGAAGTAGTCGGAATTGCGATCATTTTTGCCTTTTTGCCTATATTATATAAATCCGGATTAAATGGATGTAGATCGTCGATACTAAAATCAGGAAATTCATATAGGCTCCAAGTAACCTTTGCGGTGTCGATCACAGAACCCCCACCTAAAGCAATAATTAAATCGGGATTGTACGACAAACACAATTCCTTCGCTTTTAAAACACCTTCTTCGCGAGGATCGGGAATTACATCTTTAAATATTTTATATTGCTTTCCAAATTTTTTTAATTTATCCGTTAATATTTTTAAATAACCAAATTCTTCTATTACCTTATCAGTAACGATAAAACAATTTTTTCCTTTAATGTTTTCCAAGAAATTTAGGGCGTCTTCGCCATATATTATATTAGGACTATAAAAAAACCACATCTTCTTTTCTAACCGTACTTTTAATTTAATTTTTTATTGAAATTAGAGTTTTTTATTTTCTTATAAAAATTCTGTCTCGAACATACTAAGACTATTAACTATTTCTTGTGCCGCTTTTGTAGCTCTCATTAATTTTGCCATATCTCCGGCAAGTTTTAATTTTCCTGCCATTACCGCTCTAATAGGATCTATTTCTTTTTTCATAATTTGTACAAATACATCATAAGTACCAGCAAGAGTAAATGGAGCTTCTACTTCTTCTCCTTCTTTTATTAATCTGGCTTCCGTACATTCGCCGTGGTAAAGTCCAAGATAGAACTTTACTTCGTGATCCAATAGCCCACTAGGCTCAACTTGTACGATCATATCCCCTTCCCATGTCGCAGCTGATGGTTTATAGATTGGATTATCGTTAATTGCCTTACCAAAAGCTTTAACCCATTCTTCTGTTAATATTTTTACCAATAGAATCACATTAATTTTTTGATTTTATCAATTAAATTTCTTTATTAATTAATTTAATTAATTTACGCTTTTATGATTAAAATATTATTTTTTTTATCAAATATAAATGAATAATAATAAAAAGAAAAAATATAGAAAATTTAGATAAATTTTACAAAATTCCAAGTTCTTTTAACTTATTTTCGGTTGGTCTACCAGTTTCCCAATCCCAACTACGTTCCTGATAATATTTTTCTAAGTTTTTCTCTAAATCGATTTTCACATCTGCTGTTCTCCCGGAAATTAGTGGTTTCAAAACAATATTAGGTAGTCTATCATCTTTTCTTTTTAATCCTAAATTACAATTTATAACTCTCTTAATATTGTTAATACGTTCCCCAATACGGACAAAAGATTTTTTATCATAATTAAATCCGGTTCCACCATTGATATATTTGATTACATATTTAATCTCGGGATTAGGAAAAGTACAATTTACAGCTGAATCGTCAATGGCCCTTAGGTTTTGTAAATTAGCAACCCCTCTTTCTCTTTTAGTAATGTCAAACCTATTGTCACTAGTTTTTATTTTTAGCCTAAAAACGGTAATTCCTCCAGTTTCAGTAGTATACCAATCACATTTAACATGATGAGCCCCTATACTTGTAGTAGCATAACCTAAAGCCATACCTGCGTAAGCTCTTGGATCATGCATAGGGATTTCTAACCCCTTTACATGAGCAGCTAGTTCTAGATCAACTTCAAATTTCTTTGCCATGATACGGACACCTTCAGCAATTACATCCCCTATACCTTCTTTTTTAGATATTTTTTCAACTAGTTTTAACACTAAATCTCCATTTCCCCATTTAATATCCTCAATTTTAATATCATCTAAGTGTTGCTTTATTTTTTCAATGCCTATATTGTTTTCAACCAAATAAATTAAAAATGCTATACTTACACCTGCTGAAATTACATCTAGACCTAAAACATTGCACATATGATGCGATAAAATCACTTTTTTAGATTCAAAAACACCACATAAAGGCCCAAAAGCAGCAACAGATTCATATTCGGGACCATCTACTTTAATTTCCTTGCCATTATGTTCTATAATCGTTGTTTTTCCACATCGCATAGTACAACCTGCACAACCATAATTCATTACGATGTAATTTTCTTTTATAACCTTTTCCGTTAAATTTTCTGCCATAAATTCTGTTTCAGTAAAATAATATGCGGGTGTATCGCCTATTGCCATTCCCATATCTAAATAGCCATTCGTTCCATATAATCCCATTAAGTTGTACATTAAACCCGCCATAGGTTTCGTTTTCCTTTCATCTTCTTCTTGTTTTACTAAATCTCTGATAATTGTCTTATCTGCTATTTCAATTTTTTTTGTTCCGTGAATTGCTAATGCTTTTAAGTTTTTAGACCCCATAATGGCTCCAAGACCACATCTTCCAGCAGCTCTTCCTTCATCGTTAATAATGGCAGCATATTTAACTAAATTTTCTCCGCCAGTTCCTATGGTTGCAACTCTTGCTTTTTCATTTTGAAGCTCATTCTTTATAAGTACTTGAGTTTCATAAGTATCTTTGCCCCACAACTTACTAGCATCTTTAAATTCAAAGGTTTCGTCATGAACATACAAAAAAGTGGGAGATTTTGCCTTTCCAGTAATAACTATAGCATCAAAGCCGCTATTACGTAAAGAAATACAAAAAAAACCTCCAGATGTAGATTCCCCCCATATTCCGGTCAAGGGAGATATTCCTGTTACTGTATATCTTCCTGAAGATGGCCTCATTGTTCCTGTTATAGGTCCAGTAGCAAAAATTAGCGGATTGATATCCGAAAATGGATCGTTCTTTAAAATCTCATAATCTTTATCTGATAATAAATCGTAAGTCAGTTTAGCGCTCAGACCAGCTCCTCCGAGATAATCCTTTGCTATTTGAGGATCTAATTCTTTAATTTCAACCTTTTGATCGCTTAAATTAACGTAAGCGATTTTTCCATTATAAGCTATTAATTTTTCACTCATTTTTTTTCCTCTCAACTTTTTTTCTGTTAAAAATCAACAATTTTTCCATCCCATGCGTATTCAAATATTTTTTTGATATGTTTTTTAATAAGTGGACGAGAGGAGCCAAGGCTTGTTACTTGTGTCTCGGCATATTCGGTTGCGAGATCAATTTTTTCAAAATATTCTTCTTTAGTTATTACTGGATTCTTTAATTCTTTTACACATGTAGGGGCATCTATGGAATGGAAAAAGTCCTTTACCGCTTGAAGAAAATCATTTAAACTTTTTTCTCTATTATCACTCGTTAATTCTACTCCAAAAATAGGTGCTAAATCTTTCCACCTATCCACTAATTTTGCTTGGAAGGCTAATCCATACACTAAAAACAAACCAACTGAAACTCCATGATGGGTATGGAATATAGCGCCAAAGGAATGACCTAAACCATGGTCAACCCCCGTGCCTAATGAAGAATTGCCAAATCCTATTCCTGCAATTGTTGCAGCCATTTGCATGCGAGCTCGGGCTTCTATATCTTTTGCACCGTATTTGATGGCACGTGGAAGAAATTTTACTATTTCTTTTATAGCAACTATATTTATAGCATCAGTAAGCGGGGTTCCATAGCTTGAAACATACGCCCCCATCGAGTGGGCAAAAGCATCTAAACCTGAACCCATTGTTAAAAAAGGTGGCATATCTTTTACAAAATACGTATCTAAAATAGCAATATCCGGAAAAAGATCTTCAGCTACAACTGGTAATTTTTTGTTTGGTACTCTTAATTCATCCGTAATCACTGAAGCTTTGGTAACTTCTGAACCTGTTCCTGATGTTGTAGGGATAGCAACCAAAAATTTAATTTTTTTACGTAATCCTAAAGGACCTAATGGTATTATCATATAAAGATTTTCATTAGGTTTTTCATATTTAATCATAACTACTTTAGCTGTATCTATAACGCTGCCTCCTCCAATAGCAATAATCACTCTTGGCTGATATTCTTCGCAAACTTTTGCACCCTCATCAACAGTATGAAATGGTACTTCTGGTAGCGCACCTGACCATACTTTATATTCAATGCCTACAAGATCAAGAAATTCTCCAACTCTTTTAGCATATTTTTCTGTAAAAGAATCAGTTATGATTAAAGCTCTTTTCTCATTACTCTCAAGTAAGGCATCTAAATATCGTGTGGCACTCCTAAGACTTGTTTCACCTCTATATATTCTCGGTACAACAAATTGAGATCCTATACCTCTTACGGATTTTGAAGTTTGCAAAGGAATAAGGTTCCTTATCATTGGAGCTTCAAACCAGTAAGGCTGTTCTTTCACCATTTTTTTTACTCCCTATTAGTAATTAATATTTTTTTCTTTTACTATATATTAAATTGATTGATAATATGCAATATTTGATATAATTATTAAATTTATATGATATTACATTGAGATATTTCTTTTAATTGCTGAAAATTAAAGGTTCGGTATAAAGACTAAAGTTTTGAAGGAGGGAAAAATTGTTGGGGTAAAACTCGATTTAGATAATAACCTAGAACGCTATTACGAGGAGCGAGGTTGGAAATGGGATAGAGGAGCTCCAATTCAAGAAAAATTAGATGAATAGGAAATAGAGAGATCTTAATTTATTTCTTTAGGAATATAAATGCTTTAAATATTTCATATTTTTTTTATTTTAACTTCTTATTTTTGTGTATTTTTTACCACTTTCCTTCATTTAAATCCTTTAAGTACATCCCTGCTGCGATTCTCCCGCTAAGAATGGTGGTTGAAAATCCTCCCCCAAAGTTAGTCCAAGCACCCACCTGATAAAGTCCTGGAATAGCACCCCGACTTTTTAACCGAAGTGTTGGACCGTTTATAACATCTTGGGTATAACCGTAAATAGCACCCTCCATGTTCTTTGAATAGCGATAATATGTAAGTGGCGTTGCTACTTCTGCAACCTCTATGTAATCTCGAATATTAGGGCAAATTGTTTTATCTACCATAGTGACCATGTCATCTGCTATTTTATCTTTAATTCTATGGTATTGATCTGGAGATACATTCTGCCATAATTTGCCTAATTGTAAAGAAGTAAGAACTAATTGACTCGTTCCTGGAGGTGAAATATCTTCGTAAATATGATTATAACACGCCGCAACAATGTACCTTGGTGATTCTAATTTTTTAAAACTCTCGTACGCCTTGTTTAAATCGTCGTCTTCGTTTACAAATGTCTCGTGCGCAGTTAACCCTAATTTTTCAGGGGTGGCATTAAGACCTAAATAGACAGAGAATCCTGAAACTCCAATTTCTGGGGCATAAATTTTCTTTTTATAGCTCTCTGGTACAACACCTTCTGGAAGCATCTTCATTGCCGTACAAATAGGATTGACATTGGAAAAGACCACATTGCAGAGATATATGTCCCCATTAAGAAGTTCAACGCCGCAAACTCGTCCTTTATCTACTAGAATTCGATTTACTAAAGCGTTGAATCTTATTTGACCACCTAATTCTTCAAAAGATTTCACCATAGCGTTAGTTAGCGCGTGAGATCGTCCAACCGGGAAAACAGCACCCCATTTTAAGAAAGTTATTAACATTGCTATGTATATATAAGCGTTTACCCTCGAAGGTGGCAAGCCAACATATCCCCAAAGTTGTGCCACGACCGCAATCAACCTTTTATCTTTAAAACATCGGTCAAATATCTCCGAAAGCGTAAGACCAGAAACGCGGGCGAGCCATGGATGTTCTTTAAGTATTTCCATTTGCGAGAATCTTCCGCGCCTCGAAGATATAAAATCAATCCCTGCTTGAACAGCCCTACAAATTTCCATAAAATCTTCTATCCCTTTTTTTTCGGCAGGAAATAGCTCTATCAATTTATTAGTGTATTCCTCCGTGCCAAAAGGTATCGTAACATCGTATCCATCGTAATAAACGCCCCGATATAACTCTGGAACTTGTTTGAATTTGAGTTTATCTGGAGTTGCGCCCATTTTCTCTAAAAATCTATAAAGCCCACCTTTATTTTCTGGAGATCCTACATCACTTAACTCGTGTAAAGCACCTTCGAATTCAAACCGTCCCCTAACAAAAGAAGTCGCAAAACCTCCAGGTACATTATGTTTTTCAAGCAATAACACTTTTTTTCCTACGAGAGCGAGTTGGCACGCAGCACCGAGTCCACCTAATCCCGCCCCTACGACAATAACAGGATAAGTATCTATTACTCGATTCTCGTCATATTTATTTTTTTCCATAAAATCAATTTTTTTTTTAGTTATTAGTTTGAAAAATCAAAATTAAAAATTTCTATTTAGTATTGAAAATTTCTCTTTATTTTATTTATTCATAAGAGAAAAATTACCTTAAAATAAATATTAGTCTAATCATTTTAGATGATCAATATACATAGTTACAAAATGAAGTGATATAATTAAATGTCAAGAAGAGATATTGCATGGTATGAAGATCCTAAGATAAAGGGATTGTATATCAAAGCGTCGTCTAATGCTATGAGGAATTACCACGCACCAATAGTTACTCCAAAGACAACATTTACTGGAACAAACAGTTTAACAGATTTTTTAAATCATTTAGGGAGTTATTTATCGGCAGATGAGAAACGGGTATTATTAGTTGTTGATAAGGATCTACCAAAATTTGGAGAGAAAGTTGCAGAGAGATTAAAAAGCTTAAAACAAATCGATACTCGAATTTTTTCAAATGTGTTGCCTGAAGTTCCAAAATATACTGTAATGGAAGCAGTTGAGGTCTGTAAAGAATACGACCCAAAAGTAATAATAGCCATTGGTGGAGGATCAGCAATTGATACTGCTAAATTGATTCTTTTATATTATGAAAAACCCGGAATAAATTTAAATAATCTTATGGCTCCATCGTATTTAGGGCTAAGGAAAAAAGTATACATTTTAGCGGCCATACCAACCACTAGCGGTACAGGAGCTGAAACAACTTTTATAGCAGTTGTAACTGATACAGATAGAGAGCCTCCTAAAAAGACGGAAGTTGTATTATATGAGCTTTGCCCTGATTTTGTAGTATTACATACTGATTTCGTAAAAACAATGCCGCCATACTTAACTATGGGAACAGGAATGGACGCATTAGCGCATTCTATGGGATCTTATGTCTTAACTATGAGTACCGAATATACCGATATAAACAATCTTAAAGCAATTCAAATGATTTTAGATTATTTACCTCGCGCAGTAAAACGTGGAAACGATATAGAGGCACGTTCAAAGATGCAATTAGCAGCATATATTGCTGGAATAGGTTTTGGAAATGTTTCAGGAGGCATTGAGCATGGTTTAGGTCATTCCTTTGGCGCTCTATTCCATGTCCATCATGGAGTCTGTGTAGGGATGTATCTTATGGCGTCGATTGCTTACCAAGCAAAAGTTACAAATCGCTTTATAGATCTTGCTAAAGTTTTTAAAATTAGAATAGAAGATAAGCAAAGAGACGAAATTTTAAAAGAATTACTGGAAAAATTAAAAACATTTATGAAATTAATAGGGTGTCCTTTATCCATCAGTGAACTTGAAAAACCTAAAATTTCCCGCGACGATTATATGAATAAAATGGATCAAATGGTAGAATATGCTTATGACGACTATACAACATTATCTTCAACTCGAAAGCTTGATCCACCACAAATACGAAGGATTTATGAAATAGCATACGAAAATAAATTAGACGATTTAATGGAGTTGTTTTATAAATAGGAGGGATAAAAAAATATGTTAGGATATAATGGAAAAATTGCTTACGTTAATTTAAGTGATCAAAAGGTTGATATAAAAGAATTAGATTCTACAATAGCAGAGTCTTATATTGGAGGTGTGGGTTTATCAGCAAAACTTATTTACGATTTACTTTCGGAAGGGGACTATGAAATTTTAAAAAATGACCCATTAGCAAATGTCAATCCTCTTGTTTTTGCGACGGGACCCTTAACAGGAACAGCTACACCCTCCAGTAGTAGATATTCTGTAGCAGGGATATCGCCCTTGACAGGTATTTGGGGAGAGTCAACATCAGGAGGCTTTTTCCCTATAGCTTTAAAAAGATCTGGATTTGATGCTTTAATTATAACTGGAGAAGCTAATAAGCCAAAATTTATTGTTATTAAAGAGGGTCAAATTGAAATTAAAGATGCTGATAATATTTGGGGAAAAAATACTCGAGAAGCTATCGAAACAATTAAAACCAGTCTTACTGATGATAGAATACGTATTACATGTATTGGAAAAGCAGGGGAGAATTTAGTAAAATATGCGGCTATTATTAACGATCAAGGGAGAGCCGCTGGACGATGTGGTTTGGGAGCACTTATGGGTAAAAAAATGTTAAAAGCAATAGCTATTAAAGGAGATCAATCAATCGAATACGCTAATAGAGAAGAACTAGTAAATACTGGAAAAAACGCTATAAGAAATATACAGAACGCGTTCGCATCACAATTTTTCAGTAATCATGGCACTTTATGTTATACCGATATGGGGATGGTCTTAGCGGATGTTCCTGCTAATTACTTTACAAATACAGAATTTATTGCCGAACGCTTAACCGGAAAATCTTTAAAAGAACAATATCCCGTTTTAAAATATACCTGCGCAGGATGTACCATCGGTTGCGGGAAAATTACAATCGCCGAAATAGATGGTAAAGAAATTGAGATTGATGGTCCCGAATACGAAACAACTGCGGCTTTTGGTCCAATGTGCGGAATTTTAGACTTTAAATCTATCCTTAAAGCAAACCACATATGTAATCTTGAAGGAGTTGATACTATATCTAGTGGTGTTTCAATATCGTTCTTAATTTATCTTGCTGAAAATAAGATCTCTATCGAGAATATTTCGAAATACCTAAATGATATTAAATTAGAAGAATTAAAATGGGGAAATGAGGATGTGGTTATAAAACTTCTTAACCAAATTATTAATAGAGAAGGCATAGGCGACATTTTAGCAGAAGGCGTAAGAATCATGGCTGAAAAATTAGGCGTCGACCCCGATTTAGCAGCGCATGTAAAGGGATTAGAAATACCTATGCATGATCCTAGAGCATACCTCGGACAAGCATTAACTTATATGACTAGCTGTATTGGAGCTAGCCATGAAAAAGGTGATTTCTTTAATATTGACGGCGATGCTGCTTCATTCGTTAAAATAAGAAAAGACGACCGCTTTAATATTAATGGCAGAGAAGAATCAGTCGCTTTATTACAAGATTTAACAAATATTTTCGATTCCGCAGTTATTTGTAATTTCCCTCATATTAATATACCGATTTTAACGAGATTACTTAAAGCCGCTACTGGATTTTCTTCTTTAGGAAATAAGAAAAAACTATTTTTGGCTGGTGAAAGAGCAACAAATTTGAAGAGATTGATCTCTTGTAAACTTGGCTGCAAAAGAGAAGACGATTATTTACCTAAAATTGTTGCAAATGCTTTAGAAACTGGAGGTTCAGCAGGTATTAAAGTAGATTTAGAAGATAACTTAAAGACTTATTATCAAATCCGAGGTTGGGATTGGGAGACAGGCTGGCCTACTAAAGAAAAATTAGAGGCCTTAGGAATATAAAGTCCTATAGTTTGAAGAATTAAAATTAAAAATTTCTAAATTAATTTATTTTTTATTCTTATTATTTAGGTTCTCAAATTATTTATTTAAGAAGATCTTCAAGAAAATCATATATTGCGTAATCGTTAGGATCTCTTATTTCAATTTACTTTCTCAAAGTTTGAAAAAAAAAAGAGTTTTAAAAAATTATTAGTTATTTCTCCTTTAAAAAAAGTTTCCTTGCCCATGTAGGCATAACAAAAGCGATGTAAAACTCTATCGCGCTTGAAATCATTATTAATCTTACTATGGTTATAATAACAATATTTACATTTAAAGCGTCAAAAATAGCACATAATACAAAAGTAATTAGTGTTAAAAGTATAAAAAAGCCTCTTAATTTATGTTCTGGATTTTCAGATTTCATTGACGCAACGGCAAGAATTATTCCAGTAATAAATATAACGACTAAGCAAAAATAAATGTAAGGTCTAGTAATTAAGCCAAACTCAGCATCTACGGGGCTCAGTTTAGCACCAATAAGAGATGGCACTGTAAAGAGAAAATAGAAGAAAATGACTTCATAAACTACTCCTATAACGACAAATATTAATTGGATAATCTTCTGTTTTTTTTTATATAGAATATCGGTAAAAGCCGTAATCCAAATTACTGTTGTTATAGGATAACCGGAGAGTCCTATTAGAAAATAGATTTGCAACGGAAGTCCAACACCATTAAAAAGGGCTACGATAAATGAAATAGAAACGGCAATATACGCTTCTACAACTCCAATCCAGGTTATGCCAAATAAAATATACGTCCTTTCTTTCGTTTTTTTATATTTAAGAGCTATGCTTATTCCTACAATTGCAAATATTACAACAAGAATAAGGGAAGATAATCCATTAACAAACTGTAAAGTAGTTAGTGCCATAATTTATTTCCTTAATTTCAGTAGGTTATAAAATTTAAAATTTATACATTTATTTTATACATTTATTATAATGTACTCTTTTTTAAGTGTATAGTAGAAGACAAAAATAGAAATTTCTATTTTAATTCAGAATCGTCGTTTTTATTTTTAATTACTTACCTTTAAATATTGGATCTCTTTTTTCTTTAAGCGCTTTCATTGATTCTCTGAAATCGTATGAAGTGAAGAGCTTTCTTAATGCTTTATTTTCTAAGTCCAAAGTTCTTTCTAAAATTTCAGCGAAATAAGAATGCATGGTTTTTTTCATTAATTTTAACGATACGCTGGGACCTTGAGGAGGTATCAATCTTAGGGCTTGTTCTCTAGCATAAGGCATTAACTCGTCCTTAGGTAAGACTTTATTTACAAGACCAAGCTCGTAGGCTTCTTGAGCAAAAACTTTTTTGCCGAAATAGAAAATTTCTTTAGCTTTTTGAAATCCAATTAAGAAAGGTAAAATAAAGGTAGCACCAAACTCCGGGATAATGCCTCTTGTGCTGAAGAAAAAACCTAACCACGCATCTTCAGACATATAAATTAAATCCGCACCCGCTAATGGCATTGTTATCCCACCACCTATAGCCATTCCATTTATAGCTGCTATTACGGGCTTCGGAAAATTCCAAAATTTCATACAAGTTCTTTTTTGAGCGATGTCCATGAGATCGATCTCGGGATATTCTTTCATCTTTTCAAGCATTTCTTGTTTAAAATACCCTCCAGATGTGAACGCATTCCCTTTTGGATCTCCCGTTATTATCAATACTTTCGCATTCTTATCTTTCTCCATATCTTCTAAAGCAGTATATATTTCTAAGAAGGTAATATGAGTTACAGCATTTCTTCTTTCAGGTCTGCTAAGTGTGAGCGTGCAAATGCCATTTGCCTCCTTTTCGTAAAGACAATCCTCAAAATCCTCTATTCTCATTTTTTATTTTGCGGTTTTTTTAAAATTATGTTATTGAATAAAACCGATTATTTGAATATTATTATTAGTATTTATGTTTTTGAATTTAAGGTATCTGTGCATTAAATTACAACAAAAGTTTTAAAAAAAATCGGTTTATCCTTTAGTGGATTTGTCGCTCTTTCCCTTTCCAAAATTCTTCTTTTAACACTCTTTTCAAAATTTTTCCTGCCGCACTTACAGGTAAATCGTCTTTAAATACTACTTTTTTAGGTCTTTTGTAGTTGGCGAGATATTCCCCACAATAATTGATAATTTGCTCCTCCGTTAAACTAGCTCCTTTTTTTGGTACAATTAAAGCAATTACTGCCTCACCCCATTTTTTGTCTGGGATTCCAATTACAGCACATAATTTAACACCGTTGAGTTGGTAGATAACATTTTCAACTTCGGCGGGATAAACATTCTCACCTCCAGATACTATCATGTCTTTAGCCCTATCTGTTAAGAACAAGTATTCTCTCCCGTCAATTTCCTTCAAATATCCCATATCTCCCGTAAATAACCATTTCTTACCATCAATTTCTCTTATAGTATCTTGCGTTAACTGCTCCTTGTTCCAATAACCTTTCATTATAGAATTTCCCGAAGCAATAATTTGCCCTATTTCACATTTAGGGAGGAAATTTCCTTTTTCATCGACAATTGCCACTGAAGTACCAACTAGAGGTCGTCCACCACTTTTTAAAATCTCGGGATTTTTCTTCGCATATTCATGATCTTCCGAAGTTAATTGAGTAATAACAGGCGAATATTCTGTTTGTCCATAAGCTTGCCGAAAGCTAGTATTTGGCAATAAATCTAAAGCCTTCGATAATACCGAAGGAGAAATAGGTGCTGCACCGTAAGTTAAATTCGCAAGGCTGCTGATATCGTATTTTTTGGCTTCTTCAGATTCTAAGTATTCTATCAAAGAAATGATATTAGTTGGAACACATACCAAATGATTAGCTTTATATTTGTCAATCGATTGAACTATTTTATCTGCCTTAAATCCTCTATGTAAATAAAGAGTAAATCCCGCTTGTGATGACATCAAAAATACTATCATCGCAGCCAAATGAAAAATTGGAATTGGAACTATAATTCTTTGTTCGAGCATTTTCAATTCTTCTTTGGGATCAAAATCTGGTTTTTCGTGTAAGGATTCTATGATCGTTTGAGCGCTTTTCATCATATTATCAAAAAGTCCTTTATGCGTTAACAAAACTCCCTTAGGAAATCCCGTAGTTCCTCCCGTATACGCGATAAATACTACATCTTCGCTTGTAACTTTTTTAGGTGGCGTGAGCCTCTTTCCCTCAAAAGGTATTTGGCAAAGTTCGTCGAATCTTTGTTCGGAAATAAATTCTTTAATGAAAGGACATTTCTCTTTATAATATTTTATATCGTCAATAAATCTATCTCCATAAATTAACATCACTGGCTTACAATCATTTAAACAATATTCTATTTCTTTTTTCGCCATAAAAAAATTCAGTGGCACTGTAATGGCAGATGTTCTGCTAATTGAATAATACGCTACACAGATCTCAATACTATTTTCCAATAGAAGGGCAATTCTTTCGCCTGGATTAATTTTAAAGTCGTTAATAACATAATTAGCAAAATTATTACATCTTTGTTCCCATTCAATATAGCTAATACTTTTTTCTTTCAATACATCAACGAGAGCGACCTTATCCTTCTTCATTTTAGAAACAATTTTTACAATTTGATCTAATCTCATTTTTCTTCACATTAAGTGTTTTTTTTTTTATTTATAACTGTTTTTATTTTGTTGATTGAATTTGACTTTGTTGTTTAAATCTCGCTTTTGTCAATGTTCCCTAAAATGGCATCAGCGCATTTGATGCCTGAGTCTGCAGCAAGCTGTACCCCAATTCCATGTGAATTTCGGCCACATGTATCTCCTACTGCGTAAAGTCCCTCGATAGGATCCAATATCGAGGAGGGTTTATTATTACCGGTCTGACTTGGAATTAAACCTAAACCCTCAACAGGTCCTGCAGGTTTTCCTGAAGCTGCAGCATTATCTTTAGGAAATGAAACATCAACGAAATCAAGTTTCCTATCTAAATCCGGAAAAAACGAGTGGAGATCTTCCCAATAAATATCTTTCCATCTTTCCCAATCTGGTCCCTTCGCAGGGGTTAGCGTTCCAAAGATTACAGTTTGACACCCTGGAGGAGCAACTTTAGGATCTATGTTAGATAACACAGGACCAAAAAATCCATTTGACAGTGGAGCTCCAGGACCGTATTTATCACCCCAATCGTGTAAAGATGGATGATAACAATTAATTAACGCCCACTTTTCAATAATAGGTTCCTTTAACGCAAGCTTAAATGTTATCGAAGAAAGAGATGGTGTTAAAGTCTCTATTTTTTCCAAATATTTCTTCTCAAAATAATCTCGTCCAACTAAATTAAGAATTGTCCATTTTAACGAGAGATTAGACACGACAATTGGAGCTTCTATAAGTTTATCGCCTACCATGACGCCTTTAACCTTATTACCTTTAATAACAATGGTTTTAACTGGCGAATTTGTGAGAACTTCTCCGCCGTAGTGCACAATAGCATCTGCAATAGCATCTGGAATCGCTTGAGCGGCACCACTTACGGGATATTGATACCCTTCTTTAGACAGCATTTCTTCTTTAAAGCAATGAATAAACTCAGCTGCGCTCGCTTTTGAAATTCCTATAGCAAACATGCCTGCTAAAAGAAACGCAAAAGTACCGTGAATAAAAGGATCTTCGGTTATATGATTTAACCATTGCGTGACCGTTAAACCCTCTTCGTATAATACTTTTAATTTTCTTTTATTCATTGTTAAGATTTTTGTCATTACTGAAGTAAAATCTTTTATAGTCCCCCTCGAAAAACCCATCTTTTTTAAACTATCTACACCTATCCCTTCTTTTTTGCTATCTGATGGTTTTGACAATTTAGATAGCGAATTTATGTTGAAATTAATCGGAAAATAACCTTCCTGTCTATATATTTTCATCGCAGATCTTTCGTTAAGATGCTTAACAAATTTTAAGTAATTTAACTCTAATCTATCAAAAATTTTTCCAAATGGACCGTTTAATCCAGAAGAAAACATATGGACTGCTCGGTCGAAAGTATAACCTTGCTTTTGATAAGAACTACACGCACCGCCGATAAATGAATTTTTTTCTAAAACGGTAACTTTATGCCCCCCATGGGCTAATAAAGCGGCACAGCTTAAGCCGCCAATTCCTGCTCCAATAACAATAACATCTTCTTTCATGATAAAATAATTAAATTTTTATAAAAATAAAAAAAAAGTTAGAAATTTATAACATTATATTTATTAAAATCCTTAATCTTGTTTTTCTTGTTCAAGCTTGTTGATTTCAACTGCCGGATCTTCTATAGGTTCGTAATGATCGATGTCATACCACGATCCCGTTTTTTCTTTTGCCCAAACAGCTTTTACGGGCATTCCAATGTAAATAGAATGAAAATCAATTCCCTTTGTAATATTATGTAGCCATACTGTATCGGCACCATCTTGACGAACTACTATAATAGGATAAGGTCTTTCGCGATTTTTATCGTCTGTATCGTATGTAGCTGAACCAGTTGCAATAGTACCCGTTTCAGGTAATCTAACCCATTGATCAGGTTTTACTAGACATCTTCCACATATTAATCTTGGCGGGAATGAAACTGTGTTACAACTTCTACATTTGAGTCCTAAAACATGACCTTTTTTTAATCCTTTCAAAAATACTTTAGTCCTCGATAAATTGAATTTGTATCTATAATTCATCAGATACCAATTACCATGCAACGTTCTAGTTCTCTTATATTGTTTTTTAACATAATCTGGCAATGGCATTATTTACTTCACCTCCATTTTCTTTGAAAATCATAATTTTTAATTATAAAACTTTTTTTCTTGATTTTTTTCTATAATTATTTTATGATTAAAAATTTAATAAATGTTATTTTGACAATTTGAAAAAATTGTAGGTTAAACCAATTATTGCACATCATTGTAAATTATTTTATTGGATTTTTTTCGAACAATTCATACTATTGTAAATTATTTAGTTCATACTACTATAAATTATAGCATAAATTAAATTCAGTATTTATAGGTTAGAAAGCGTGTATCCAACAATGAAATTAGTCTTAAATATTACCGTTAAATTTCCCATTTTATCCCAATTAATAATTAGTCTAACTACTATAAAAAGGTTAAAATTAAGGGAAGTAATTTTAGAGGTTTTCCATAGGGAATAAAGTTTTCTCTAGTCGTTGCCTTAATTTCACTTTCCCATTAATGATTTGAAATATTTTTCTATTTAAACATCTCACTTTATTTAAATTATTTAATAAGGTGATACCTAGATATTATGGTCAAAATTAGAAATTTATAGAGGTTTTGATTTATATATAATTTTTTTTTCTGCTGTTTATAGGATTATGGCTAGTAGTAAAAATTCTCATAAAGAAGATGAGGAGTTAGAGGAGTTGGATGAAAGGTTTATTCGGAAAATCGAAAGCTATATAGATGAGAAGCTAAAACCTATTTTGGAAAAAGCTAAATTAAAAAAGGATTATTATAATATTTAAAATCGAATACAAAACAATCAATCATCTTTCATTTATAAATATTTATCAAAAACTACAAAATTTCTAAAAATTTTTTTCTTTATTCAGTTCGCTGAATTAAAACACCAAGAAACCTATATTTTCTTTATTTAATTGTTGATCTTTTCGTTCTTTTTGTTTTTTTTACCCTCCTTTTTAAGCTCTACGTCAATTAAAAGGTCGTGGTCTATTTTTAATTTGTACCTTCTTACATAAAATTCTTTAAATTCGAAGAAAAGAAAAATATTGATAAACGGCTTCTTTTAATTCTGTATCTTGAGAAATGTATCTTTTAAGAAAAGCCTTAACTTTAGGTAAGTCTTTTTGAACTTGTTGGGAAACATCTTTGTCGCGCAAATTTAACGCTTTATTAGTTTCGGGAAAATACAAAATCTCAAGACTTAGCGGGATTAGCCAAACGATTACTAATTACTTATTAAAGGACGAAGCTTGTATCGAAGACAACGAATTTAATCGTATGGTACTGCTCTTTCTTAGTAGATACGTTTACCGTTTTATTATACATCCTACATTCAAATTAGATTTCAAAAGAAAACTAC
>JAUWBH010000072.1 GCA_030605085.1 Promethearchaeota archaeon
AATTTTGGAGGAACTGAAAGAAAATAGTAGAGTCTCGTTTAACGACATTTCTCAACGCATTGGAAAGACTGAAGCAACTGTTAGGAGGAGAGTTAAGAGATTAATGGACAACGGGGTAATTAAGAAATTCACGATTGATTATGAATTACAGTCAAAACCAAAGACCCGTGCTACCGTTAAAGTAGAACCTGATTTTAAGGATATCAAAAGAATTCTGAGAGAATTAATTGAGATTGGAGAAATTACGGATATATGGCGATTAAGTGGTGATTGCGGGCTCTTATTGAAAGTCGAAATCGAATCAATCGAAAAGTTTAATCCGTTGATTGAAGAGCAGCTCGCGCAGGTAAAAGGCATAAAAATTGTCGAAACTTGTTTTATTACCGATATTATCAAAGAACGTGGATATCCTTAGAAAGAGAATCTAATTTTTATTCAGAGAATTTAATATCTTTTCTTATTCGGCTAAATTTCTGTTCTCTAAAAATGAGTAACCGCAAGAATGTTCACCATTGAGGTTGAAAAACTCTTCCGCATCAATATTGTTAAGGATTTAGAAACTTAAGAATTTTGAACTTTCCTTTTATAAATCAATAATTATTTTGAACTTCATTGTCAAAAAATTCTTTAATCTAAAAAGAGTTAGTTTTATTATGAGTAATTATTTTCTTGGATTAGATTGTTCGACGCAGAGTTTAACTGGGTTGTGTGTGGATTTTGATTTGAAAAAAATAATATTCCGACATAGTATAAACTTTGATAAAGAATTACCGCATTATAATACCCAAAGTGGAGTTGTATTTTTAGATGGGAATGTGATTCACTCATTTCCTCTTATGTGGATCGAAGCCTTGGAATTATTATTTAATAAAATGAAGGACGATAATGTTCCTCTTGATAAGACAAAAGCGATTTCGGGTTCGGGACAACAACATGGCACTGTGGCATTAAATTCTGATTTTGAAAAAATTTTAAATGAATTAAATCCTGAAGTTAATCTTGTTAATCAATTAAAAAATGTATTCTCGCGTTCCACTAGCCCTGTCTGGATGGATTCCAGCTCATCAAAACAATGCGAAGAAATCCGCCAAGCCTTAGGTGGTTTAGAAGAGACAATAAAAATTACTGGCTCAAATACCTTTGAACGATTTAGTGGACCACAGATAAGGAAGTTTTATCAAGAACATCCAGAGGATTACGAGAAAACATCAATCATCCACCTTGTTAGTTCTTTCATGGCCTCAATCTTACTAGGAAAAAACGCGCCCATTGACCATGGTGATGGTGCTGGAATGAACCTCATGAATATTGAAACAAAACAATGGGACGATCGAGCATTAAAAGCAACCGCACCACATTTAAAAGAAAGATTACCTCATTTAGCCAACTCTTACGATGTTATAGGGAAAATATCTCCTTATTTTGCTAAAAAATATGGTTTTAATCCGGATACAATATTAATTGCATGGTCTGGTGATAATCCAAATAGTTTGATTGGAGTGGGTCTAATTAAAAAGGGTAAAGTTGCCATCAGTTTAGGTACCAGTGATACATATTTCTCCTATATAAAGAAATTATCTTTAGATTTAAAGGGAGAAGGACATGTTTTTGGGGCACCAACGGGGGATTATATGAGCTTAATTTGTTATAAAAACGGGTCTTTAGCAAGAGAAAGTATTAAGAATAAATTTAATCTTGATTGGGATAAATTTTCAGAAATTTTAAGTAAAACTCCTCCGGGAAATTACGGAAAAATAATGTTGCCATACTTTTTTCCTGAAATTGTACCATTAGTGTTAAAACCTAAGGTTTATCGCTTTGGTTTAGACGAAAATGATATAGAAGGTAATGTGAGAGCAATTATTGAAGCTCAATTTTTATCTATGAGGCTTCATTCTCAGTGGATTGGTGAGATTCCCAAAGAAATTTTCGCAACTGGGGGGGGTTCGGCAAACATAGAAATACTGCAAGTGGCTGCGAACATATTTAATACTCGTATACATCAATTTGAAATTCTTGATTCGGCTGCGTTAGGTGCAGCCTTAAGAAGCGTAAAGTCATATTTTGATTTCATTAATGTTAGAAAAGAATGGGGAGAAATCATAGTCAATTTTTTAAATCTTGAGAATAGCGTAGTCATTAAACCAAATAACAACTATAAGGAATTATATGACGATATGCTCAAACTTTATAAAAAATGTGAAGATTATGCATTAAAAAATGGAGGAAATCCCGAATTCTTTCAAAAGAACTTTAATAAGAAATATTTTTCATCGTAATTTTCTAAAAAATATTTATATGAGCTAGAAAATTGTTAAAAAATGTTAAATTTTTAAATACTCGAGTTTTCTCTTTAATAATATGATTATATGGCTATATTTATTAAGTTCGGACAAAGATTATCACAAAATCATCGATTTTTTGAAGAATTTCGATGAAGTCTATGGAGTTTCCTATTTTGTTGTTGATGGGGCATTAAAGTTAAAAAATGGAACTTATTTTGGGGACCTTGGAAGTACAAATATTTTACTAAGTTTTTCTACTCATTTCCTTTATTTTAAGACAAAAGATGAAGCAATTGATCTTATGCATCCTTCAGTTGATTTTTATTTATTGAAGATAGCGATAATTTTTGTCCTGATTCTCTTATTAGGCTTAGTGATCTCGATAATAGTGAGATAGATAAATCCTTGGATAAAAAATGCTATATTCGAAAAGGCACGACTTTTATTTTTGAAGAATTATTATTATACTGTCTCAAAGAAATTAATTTTAAATTTCCCTACAATTCTCTGATTACTGAATATAAATTTACGCTTTATCCAAGAATGAAAAGAGGATAATAGATTAAAAAAATCTTTACTAATACCTAAAAATAAAAATTAATTAGGAATGCAATAATCATTATATATATTTTATATACATTTTTGACTCTTATAAAAGTGAATATTATGTCAGAAGAAGGTACAGATTCTGTTAAGGAGAGCCTCAGAGCAATAGGTCTAACTGATTATGAAATTTCAATATATTTAACCCTTATATCTAAAGGTCCAATGGATGCAAGAGAATTATCAGAGGCTTCAGGAGTTCCATATTCTCGAATTTACAACATCTTAACTCAACTCGAAAAGGATAAAATGTGGATTATTAAACAGGAAGAATCGAGACCTAGCAGGTATTTTGCCAAAAGCCCAGATGAAGCGCTAATCATTGCTAAAAAGCAGTACAATGATAATTTTGACGACCATTCTAATAAAATCATTCATAATTTAACCCTCGTTTATCAATCGCATGATACCCCCATCAAGATAGCTCTTTATGTACATAGAGGCAGAGATGTTTGTATTAATAGGACGCTCTCTTTGATACAAATGGCAAAAAATTCAATATATATAGTTGCTACAGATTACGAAATCTTAGAGGCCTATCACGGAGATATTAAAAAAGGTCGTGCTAGAGGGGCTATAGATTTGAAATTATTAGTAGAAGATAAAGCCTTAAAAGATGAAAATTTTAAAAGTCTTTTACTCAAATATAAAGATCTTTGTGAAATTAAATCTCGAGATCAAATTTTTGGCAATTCTATTGTAATCGACGAAGGAGAAAATGCTTTTATCATCCTTACGCAGCAATTATTCGAGAGATCGGCATTTTTCGGTATAATGACAGATCACATCGCGTTTCCCACTGCTGTGCTGTTTTATTTCAATTATTTATATGACACGGCCGATGAGGTCAAACTTTAGAAAGATTTAATATCAACTCCTAGAATTCGTATATGTTTGCATCGTTAAATATTAAAAAAGAGATAAAAAATATAAGATTAAGCTTTAAACATTTTGGAAAATTAAAAAATTTTATAGAACACGGTATAAAATAGAGGGAGAGTGTAATTAAGTATATTATTTAATGGATATTCATTTAAAAGATTACAGAAATCTTCACATGAATAGTTGTTGAATATAAAAAAGTTAAAAAAATACAAAAATTTTATTTCAAAAACGCTTTTGAAAAAAATATGAAAAGTTCCCCAAGTTCGAATAATGTTAAGGGTCGAATTAATCTTGCCATTTTATGACGGAGTTCTGATTTATCTAGCCCCGCAGCAATAAGTCTTTGAATGTCTTCAATATAATCCTCCATGTTTAGGAATAATATCTCAATTTTAGCAACTCCTGTCAATTCTTCAATATCTTTATCTAAATGTTCTTCGATCTCGTTTAAAAGCGATAATTTTAATTTAGGTTTAAGCTCATATTCTTTTATCAGATTATTCATTTCTTCAAGGACCACATTAATAGCAAGATTCCAATCGTCTGTATCCTTATATTTTGGTATTAAAATTTCAGAAATCATTATTTCAAATAAAGTATGTGGTGCTTGCTTGTCAAATTTCAATTCAATTCCATTTGATAGTTTGATTGTTTTAACCATTTTAAAATCTCGTTGAATTATTATTTTTATTAATATATAAACTAATTAATAAATAATTTTTCTCTCTAAAGATAATAATAAAATACTACTTAATAATAATATTTCTTTGAATTAGTTAAAGATTTAAAACCATTCTTTTTAATTACGACTTGATCTTCGGTTCTAGCGCCTCCCAAACCCGGAATGTATAGCCCAGGTTCTACTGTAACAACCATATTTTCTTTTAAAGTGTATGGCGAAATTGAGTTTAAATATGGATTTTCGTGTATATCGATTCCAACTCCGTGACCGAGACCATGTATAAATCGTGAACTCCATTCCTTGTTTTTATTAATGAAAAAATCCCGTACTAATTTATCAATATCAGCACACTTAAGTTCTGCTTTAATTTTTTTTAACGCGTATTGTTGACCATCGTTGACTAAATTGACTAATTTGGTCTTTTCTTGACTCTCTTTCCCGAAAATAAAGGTTCTCGTCATATCTGAACAATAACCCATGTATTTAGCTCCAATATCCACAATTATAAGATCTCCATCCTGTATTTTCTTATTTGATGTTTTAGCGTGAGGATAGGCAGACTGTTCTCCCGAAGCTACGATTGTACTAAAAGATGTACCATCTGAACCTGCTTTTCTCATTGCGTATTCCGCTTCTGCCGCAAGTTCTTTTTCAGTTTTGCCCTCCTCAATAGTTTCGTAAATTGTCTTAAATCCAATATCCCCAAATTCTGCGGCTTTTTGCATTCTATCAATCTCCAAGCTAGTCTTAGTGATTCTAGCATCATCTATAACTTCCGAGATGCCAACGAAGTTAGGAATTGAAAATCTTTTTTTCCATTCGGCGTACCTTTTAACAGTAACGTAACCGTCTTCAAATCCTATAACATTTAACTTTAATTTTTTGATTGATTTTTGTACGAATTTTGTATCTCCCATAGGAATTTGTTTTATTGCTACAATCTTAGATAAATCTTTATCATCTTCAATATTCTTTTTTGCTTGATCGTATTCTAACGCATTTAAAAAAACATCGATCGTTCCATTACCAATATCTTTGTTTGGAATCAAAATAAAAGTATTGCTTTCTATTCCTATTCTGAAGCCTAGAATATAAATAATGTTTTCAGGTTTTGCAAGAAAAATTGCGTCAATCTCACCAAATTTTTCGTGAGAGCGGATTCGATTAATTTTTTCTAAACTCATGTGATTTTATACCATTGAACTTATCATTCAATTTTATATAAATTTAAATAACTATCTTTAAAAAATACATTAATGCTATTAAAAGATATTTTAAAAAATAATTTCCTATAAAATTAATTATCGAAAATATAGATTAAAATACCCATATTTTTTAAAATAAGAAAAGAAAAAGTAGGAAATCGGAAATTAGGCGAAAATTTAAAAGGGTAAAACAAGAGAAGACATATTTATCTAATAACAGGGTCCCTCAGTGAGAGTAAAGCTCTAAAACATTTAAGGGTTGAGGTATTGTCGCCGTTTAACGGCAATTTTAGGTTTTCTCTAAAAAGAATATTTATCTTTTTATATAAGAATATATTCAAATTCGCTGAAACTTGTGGTGGTTAATGTTATACAATAATCAATTAGAGGTACTTCCTGATTCTATTGGAAATCTGAACTCTCTGGAGTTTCTGAATTTGAGTCGTAATAGACTTATAATACTACCTGAGTCTCTTGGAAATTTAGTGAAATTAAATGATTTAGATATTCAACATAATAAATTAAAATCATTGCCTGAATCAATAGGTAATCTAAAGAATTTACGCAGGTTACATGCTTATTGTAATGAAATCTGTAAGATTCCAGAATCTATTGGTGAACTTGTGTCAATTGAACGACTTGAGCTTCACGATAATCTTATAGCTCAGGTTCCCGATACGATTTTCAAGTTAAATCCTTTATCAAATATAACATTATTTAATAATAAATTTAATCCCGAACCTGATTGGCTCCGTAATGCTTCAATCTTCTTGGACATACGCAGGAAAAAATATCAAGAGTATCAATTACATCGTTCTTTAAATAAACCTTAAAACTTAGATTGTCCTTATGATAATAATTCTTAGACTTCAAATATCTTTTGAAATCGTTTAAATCTTCTATAAATCTCTTTTAAAATCTCTCTTTAAAAATTTCATAATTTTATAATAATTACTTTAAAAATTTATCTAACAATACTTTTTGAAAAAATAAAAAACTATTTTGAATTAATCAGAAAAGTAAGAAAAAGTAGAAAAGTCGGAGGAACGCAAAAATAAAAAGGGTAAAACAAGAGAAGACATATTTATCTAATAACAGGGGTCCTCAGCGAGAGTAAAGCTCTACAGCATTTAAGGGTTGAGGTATTGTCGCCGATTTTCAACCGGCAATTTTAGGTATAAGAATATATTCTTTTTTGCGATTTCTCCGAATTTAGTTGTTATGATTAGATATTGAATAATCTAATATTTAAATATTTACTTTTTTTTCCTATGACAAAGTGGAAAATTAATTAATTTTTTTTAATAAGTTAAAAAAATTTAAATTTTACACTTTTAAATTAATTATTATGGTTAGATTGATAATTTTAGAATTTAGGATTTAATTAATGCTGGAATATACCGTTGATCGCATATTTCGATAAGCATATTGGTGTAATTTCTCATTTTTTTTGCGATTTCCGGATGTGCGAGTAATTCAACTTCGATTTTATCCCCTCGATCCCATAATAATAGTGGAGTTTGCTCATATGGCGCCTTTTCTTTGACTTCCTTTATCCAATCTCTCGGTAATTTGTTTTTTAATTCAATATCTAACATTTTAGCTAAAAATAAACTCCATGCTCTCGGTACGACTGTCATTAAATAACCTCCGCCACCAACCGCAATCCATTTATTTTTACAATATTCTTCGGCGTATTTTTCGATTTCAACGGCTATTTGCTTGTATGCTTTTATTGATAGCCCCATCTGAGTTAAAGGGTCATTAAAATGCGTATCTACGCCGAGTTGAGTAAATAAAATATCTGGCTCGTAAGCCTCCAGTATCTTAGATACTGTTGCCTTAAATAATTTCAAGAACATCTTATTATTTGTTCCAGGCAATAAAGGAAAGTTAATTGCATAGCCTTCACCTTCCCCTTCGCCACGCTCCTCAATGTTCCCGGTTCCGGGAAATAAGAATTGTCCGCTTTCATGAAACGAAATAGTTAAAACATTAGGATCGTTGTAAAATAGCCATTGAACACCATCTCCATGGTGACAATCAATATCCAAATAAGCAATTTTTATGTTATTTTGTAATTTTTGAAGGTGTTTAATTGCCACTCCAATATCGTTAAAAATGCAGAATCCTGAAGCTTTACTTTGCATTGCGTGATGCAAACCTCCTGCCGGATTGAAGACTACATTGAAATCGTTATCTTTCCAAACTTTTTCCGCCGCAATTAAACTACCACCGCAGACTAGAGTTGAGGCATCATACATTCCTTTAAAAATAGGGTTATCACCAGGACCTAAACCATAAATAAAAGGTTTAATAGATTTGTCATCTGGATTTTCACTTAATTTTTTAACTGCTTCAATGTAATTTGGTGAATGAACTCTTTCTAATTCTTCTCTAGTGCAAGAACGAGGTGCGATAATTTCTAATCTCTCGTTTTCTAGAAGCCCTAATTTTTCAAAAAGACTGTAAGTGAGCATAATTCGTAAAGGACGTAAAGGATGTCTTGATCCAAAATCGTAGTTTTGATAGTCTTTAGTAAAAACAAGTCCGACTTTCTTGAAATTCATTATAATTAAGAAATAAAGAATTAACTTATAGTCTTTTTGACTATAATTATTTTATACGAATTTTTTATAAATAGATTTTTAACGATTATAAAGAGATCTTAAATTTCTATAATTAAAAAATTTAGAAATTCAAAGCATAAGGTACCCGCTTCTCAATATTAGCCTATAAATTATTTTTTATTAATAAATTTGTAGTATTATCTCGTGATTAATAGGTTATCGTATTGGCGAAATTCTTCAATTTCATCTTCATATCCCCAAGTTTTCAGTGAAAGGGTAGTTTGATTAATATTTATCATCATAAAACCGAAAATAGATTCAATTACTTGAGTAAATGCTCGTGGTTCAAAATCGTCTGATTCTTTTTTATAATCTCCAATTGGGGGACAAAGAATATAGTGCGAGTTATTTACGTATTGCCTTTCGCAATAATGGTTGTGTCCGTACATAATCACATCGACACTATAATTCATAAAATATTCCGTCCATTTAACATTTTCGTCTTCTCGTTTTACTCTTGAGCTATATATTGGTTTATATAAAAATGAAATTTTCCATTTAACATTTGTTTCATTCGCTTGTTTCAACGAAGAGTTAATAAAACTTTCTGAATTTACTCTTTCATCTTCCGTATTAAGTCCTAATAAAAATAAAAAGGTCTCAAAATAATAGAAATAAGAAAAATCAAGAGTAGGAATGTTGTCGTACATCAATGTCGAACCTTCTCTAGAATCATGGTTCCCTTCAACATAAAAACCCGGTTTGTAAGCATTTAATAATTCTAAATGTTTAAAATATTTGTTCCAATGGACTTGATTTTCTCCATTTTTTACTACATCTCCCAGATGAATGTAGAAATCAAAATCTTCGTCTTCTATTATATCAAGGAAAAAGTCAATATTGCCACTATAATCGTTTGTTTGAGGATCTGAGATTACAAGAATTTTCAACTCTTCTATATTATTTGGAAATGTTGTAAATTTCATTATTTCACCTTGATTGTCGTCGTCAGAACTTATTTGATAATAATAACTCGTGTCAGGCATCAGATCTGTAAGCTCAGCAGTATAAATATAACACGATACGTATAATATTGGTTCTTGCGAATCTTCGGAAATATATTCTAACTTTTCAACATCAGGTTCAACACTTTCTGAATCTAACAAATCATCGTCAATAGAATACTCTACTATTGGATCATCTGCTTCTGCTTTTGTGTACCAAGTTATTACAATTGATTCATTTGGGTTATGAATAAGAGTAAGTCGTACGCCTTTAGGTCTAACTGATTCTTCCCTTGACTTTTCTTCTTTCTTAACGCTCTCTGGGATTGGAAAAGTGTAGATAATAAAAGCCGATATAATAATCGATGTACTCAAAACAATTGCTAATATGTAGTTTTTTTTATATCTCATAGTTAGTGTGTTTTTTTTTTTTAATCATATAAATGTAAATAATCACAAGTACAATGAAACCTAATCCGCCAATTAACATATATAATTAATATTCTAAATTGTTATCCAGCAATTCGATTAATACGATTTGATCTCCTTCGTACTCTAATATAAAATATTCAAGAACTCCCGCTTCAGTGTATTTTAAAATTATTTCTTCTTTAACATCATTTTCATAATAATCTTTGCTCCATTCAATGGTGACCTTTAGAATTTTTTCTATTATTTCAACATCTATATCTTTGATATCTTCATAAATATCTTCAGCATCCTCTAAATCGTCGCTAATCTTCTCCCAATCAACATTAGTAGCTAAGAATGGGGGCATAAAAGTAAGAAAGCTAGTTAAAACTAATAACACATAAAGGTCTTCGTTAAATTCAAAGATAACGGTATCCTTTTCATCTTCATCAATTTTCCAATCAATCTTTTCAAAATCTTCTGTATAATATGTTTCTACTTCTAATTCGACTCCTTTATAAGAAAAATCTTCGTTTAAATAATCGTAGCCATATTCATGCTCCTCATTATCAATATGATTTATAATTATTTTTCTACCTTTATAATCGAGAATATCCTCGTCTTGAAGCTCTATATCTAAATCCTCTAAAAAATCTTCCTATCCATCGCTGTCTATTGTATATTTCCAAATAAATTCATCGTTTTCTTTAACACCGACATAACGAATTTTATCAGAAGATGTACCATAATCTATAACAACAATAAAAAGCAATAACATTAGAAATGTGATATTAACTAATTTCTTCATTTCTTTAGAAAAACGAGTCTCATTTAAATTACATTTTAATATTTAATTTTTTTCTATTCTTTTAAAAATTTTTCATTCAATTATTTCCAATCAACCTCTAAAAACGCAATTTGGATTAATTAAATGAATAATGATTAGTTTCAGCTAAGTAAAAAACTTTTTTTAATTCTCTATAAAAATACAATAGATAAGAAGAAATAGGAAAGATTATATTACTTAATTTTTTTTTAATTTTTATATAAGCAATTATAGATATAGAAAATTGTACATAAAAGACCTTTCAATTACTTAACAATGAGTATTAGATTTAAAAACTTTATAACTCGAGTAGGAAAGGAATGTGAGTTTAAACCCCTTAAAAACGCATTGCTCAATTACTTACAAAAAGATGCTGAAAATAAATATAAAAATTACCCCCGCCTTCTGAATTTGATGAGAAACTATTGGCCAGCGTATAAGAGTCGCTATAGGATTGCTAATCTTTTAAAAGACCACTACGAAGAAATTTTTAACTTTTATTTAAGCACTATGTTCCCTTTTAGGAAAGGAGGATTGTCATATGCAGACGCAGAAGCTCCAACTCCAGTAGATTTTAAATTGGTTTATAAATACCATTATAACAAAAAAGAAATTAAAGTAATTGGAGAGGTAATGAAAGAATTAAATATTAACGATAGTTTAGAGGGAATACTTAAAAGAATTCTTATTTTTGCTGTAAGTTCGTTCGGTCCAATGGCGGAAGAAATATTTGGTAGACCTTTTGCATTTCAGTTTTCAAGTATTGATTCAAATCAATTCGAAAACGGAGAATGGGAAGTTGTGGCAGTGATCTCCGCAAGAGAACAGTGAAGAAATATTGACGAGTGGTTATGTATTGAAAAAAATAATTAAATCATAAGTCAAATTATTTTTTTTAATTGTTCTCTTTAAGCAAATAAAAAAGAAGAGCTTTAACAGTATATAACCTATTTTCTGCTTGATCGTAAACAATTGAATGTTTTCCATCTATTACTTCGTCATCAGCAACTATGTTTCGTCTAATTGGAAGGCAATGCATTAAAATAGAATCTGAATTAGTGTACTCTAAATATTTTTCTTGTATGCGCCACTCGTCTCTGTAAGGCATCCTTAAGGGCTTTTCCTCTTTTCCTTTACCATAAAACTTTAACGCACCCCAGCTTTTTATATAGATAACATCAGCATCTACATAAGATTCCTTGATTTCGTTTGAAAAAGATAACGAGCCCCCTGACTCTTTCGCGTTTTTTTTAGCAACTTTAATAATATCGTTGTCCAATTCGAAACCTTTTGGATGTGTTAATGTTATATCCATCCCATATCTCGAAGTAATTAAAAGAGTAGAGTTAGGTACGCTTAAAGGTAATGGTTTGGGATGATATGCCCACGAAATAACTATTTTTTTTCCCTCAACCTTTTTCTTTTTTTCTCGGATTGTAAAGATATCTGTTAATGCCTGAAGTGGGTGAAATTGATCGTCTTCAAAATTAATAATTGGGACATTTGACCATTTGGCAAATTCGCGCAATACTCGGTTTCCCTCTTTATATATCCAATTTACCGAATTAGGAAAAAGTCTAATTCCTATAGCATCGTAATACCTAGCTAAAACGATGGCTGTGTCCTTTACAGACTCCGATTGGTAACCTATCCAAGAATCCTTGATGCTATTAAAAGTAGGTTGCATACCAAGCTGATATGCAGCTACTTGAGTAGAATTCCTTGTTCTGGTCGAAGGATTATAAAAAAACATACATATGGATTGTCCATCCAAAGCATTTCTATACTTTGTTGGATTTAACTTGACATCCTCAGTCAATTTTAATAAATTGTCCAATTCTTCTTTTTTCCAATCCTGCGTACTAATAAAATCTTTTTTATTTTCTTGTTTTAAGGTTATTGAAACACACCTTTTTTAAGATGATTTTTATATCTCCGCAAGCCTAATTGTAGTTAAAATAACAGAAACAAAAATAAGAAGTAGAATTCTTAATTTAAGAATATTTTGTTTTCAAGTTCGAAATTATATAATTGATTATTTACTTAAGAAAGAGCCTAGATCCATCATTTCACCATCACCTTGTTTAACTTTAATCTTACTTTTTATACCTTTAGCTTGCCTCTCTAAATAAATTATTACATCTAAAGGAATTCTTCTTGGAACGCCTCCTTGCCTTTGAATTATAGCAAGCAAGTAATCAACATTCTCTATTACATCAGGACTAACTAACTCGTTAATAACTTTTTGATAAACTTGAGGCTCGTTCGTTTTAATATTACTTAAATATGTATAAGCATCTGGCATTAAAACAACTTTTAAAACATAATCAACCTTTTCCCAAACACTCATAGTTCTTTCCTTGGAAGCCTGATTCCTTTTCTGTGCTTCCATAAGTGCTTTCATTTTCCTCAAACGAATTTTATCTAATTCGTGGTCGCCATTTTTTTCATTCATTATTTTTACCTAAATTATTAATTATTTACTATTTTTAAAGCAATTTCTAAAGCTCTTATGCCATCGTCCAAATTAACCAAGGGTTCTTTATCGTAAAGAAAACTTTTTATTTCTCTCCTCAGTGGTTCATCCGGTCTTAAAGGTGCGTAAGATACTTCTTTGGTAATTGGCCAATCTCCTTGTAAATCAATTCCTGTCCGGATATTAATCTTTTGAGAGATAAAATCAATCATGATCCCCCCCTTTTCCCCATTTAAAAACATTTCTCTTCGCTTTGCCGGAGTTAGCCAATTAGATTCTATGTGACCTATTGAATCTTTAAAATCTAATATAATAAATGCCGCATCGGCGTGCTGATCGTCTTTATAATATTTTTTTATACCCTTAGCGTCTATAAGGTTTTCTTTGCCCAAAACTCTTTCTTGTAAATATATATCATGTATTGACAAATCTAAGATAACACCCATTTGCCAGGCTCTTCTTGGATATAATCCTACTCGTTTAGAGGTAATTGTAAGCACTTTACCTATCGTAGGTAAATACTCTAGTAATTTTTCAAAAACAGGATTATAAAGTTCAATAAATCCTGGCATTATTCGGACATTGTCTTCATATTCCCTGAACTGATTTAAATCTTCACTCTTTAACGCCATTGGTTTTTCCATTAAAACATCGATTCCGGCATTAGCAAATTGTTTTGATTCCGTTGGAATATCTTTTGGTGGTGTTACTATGCTTACTGCGTCAATCTCTTCGTTTTTTATCATATCAACAACATTTGTATATACATTAATGTTATCGTAATTTTTGACAATTTCTTCTAATTTTGCTTTGTTTTTATCACAGACACTCTCTAAGGACGAAATTTCATTAAAAATTCTTATGTGTGCTCGCCCAAACCAACCAGCACCAACAACAGCAGTTCTCTTTTTTTTCATTTAATTCTTTTTTTGTTTAACTCGAGTACTTTTTATAGTTAAGAATAATGACTTTTAAAATAATAATTTTTTGGAGTTTTGAAAACTCCTAAAGGTAGGAGTTTTCTTGAATAATCACAATAAAATTAATTGCTAAATTCTTTAGTTATACTATTTAGGGGGAGTTGAAACTATTGTTTATACGAAAGACGAAACTTTTCATAACTAAAAAGTTAATTCAAGAGCAAGGAGAAAATATAGTCCCCCCTCCCGGAATCGAGCCGGGGACCTCGCGGTATGTGCTGACAACATTTTCATAGGCATTATGCCTCAATGTGCGATGTATTCATCTACAGCCGCACGCTCTAACCACTGAGCTAAGGGGGGCAGAGCGGGGAGTTATTACCATAGCTTTACCGAAGGATTCATATACCAAGCGTGGTTTACGGAGCGGCGCGAATTGTGCGCAACCTGATGTCGTAAAGAAAGCTATATAATTAAATTAATTAAATAATTTATATATTTTTTACGATTTTAACTTCTTGACGAAAAATTAGATTTTTCCTTTAAAATTATTGCTTTAGCTGGGCACTTTAAAACACACACACCACAGCCGAAACATTTATTTTTGTTAAAAAAAAAATCACCATCGACTATCTTCCGTGCTCCAAAATGACACCAATGCACGCAGACTCCACAATTTTTACAATTTATTGAGTCAGTTTCAGCAATGAAATCGCTTTTAACCATTTGTGGAGATCCCGTTTTAAGAAATTTATTCAAGATTACGCAACAGCAAGGACAACAATTGCATATGATATAATAGAATTGAGGGTTAGGGAAATAAATCAATTGATGAACTAATCCTCTTTCATCACAAATTTCTAATAGTTGGACAATTTCTTCTTTCGAAACTTCCTTTAATTTCTCCGATTTATAGGGGATCTCATATAATGATTTTCCAAAACTTAGATGAATACAAGCATAAAGGGGATGATCGCAATCTCCTTTGGAATCTCCATATTTTCGTTGAACTGATCTGCAATAACACCAACCAACACCTACAAAATTAGACCGACTCAATATTTCTAAAATTTCTTGCGAAGGAAGGAATCTAGAATCAATTTGAATATTTCTATTTAACGGAACTACTTTTCCTCCCCACCTACCCTTTAATATGTATCGATTAAATATACCCATTGAATAAACATTGAATTTTTTATCAATTCTTCTAAAAAGTTCTAACATAGGAAATTCAAAAAAGCCAAATATGCTAGATAGGAGCTTTCCAAGAGCGGGTAATTTTTGAAATATTTTATCAATTTTAGACTGAAATCTATTATCTGAGCTCTCCATACTAAATCAAAAATTCCTTGATAAAGAAAGAAGTAATTGAAAACTTTTAACTTATATCGTTATATTCTATTTAAAGCTTTATATCTTTAATGAAGATAAGATCTTCGTGAAACGCGGATTTCACGAATAGAGAAAATAATAAAAAAAAAAAAGAGAAATAAAAAAGTGTTTTTTATAAGTGCTTAATCCATAGCGTATTTCTGAGTCCATTGTTTAGCTTTCTGTTCAAATTTCTTAGGGCTTCGGAAATATTGCTCTCCGGCTTCATGGTTGAGAGGGTCTCCAGGATTAAAGAACGGCGGTTCGCAATGCATCATTCCTTTTAAAGCTTCAATAATATTAATTAATGTTTTAGCAGGCGTCCATCCGCTTGCTCCTATACTTGGATCAACTTTTCCTACCAAATCAGGATTGATCAAATCTAAACAAATATTTAGTTTTCCTGGAGGAATGCTGGAATCAATATTCGGATGCCACATTAAAGTTACGGCATAGCAGTACGGCGGCGCAAATGGATAATTAACCAGTCTATAGGGAAAAATATTCCATGTAGATTTCTGGAAATTTTATTTCGAAAACGAATTTTCCACCAGCGTACGGTATTCCACGCTTTCCAATGATTACTAATCTCAGGTGATCAATGCTAGTTCCCCAAGGCTCGATGGATATATATTCATCGTCTTTATAGGCTTCTAACGCTTCAGAATAGTCAGTTTCTTCTCTCAGAGACAATGTCACCTCTATTAATTTCAATTTTTTTCATTTTAATTTCAACAAACTCTCAAATTTTATTAAATTGTGTGAAATAATTATATAAAATTTAAATAAACTAATTTATTAAAAAGTTGATGGTTTTTTTCTGAAATTACATTTTGAAAAAATAATCAAAATTGAAATACTTAAAATAAGTGTAATGATGATCTTTAAAAATAAGAAAGTGATAGTGTTTGACCTTGATGGTACGATCCTAGTTTTAAAAGTTAATTGGAATCAATTAAAGAAGCAATTGGCAAATCGTTATGTTAAAATTTATCGAGAAAATTGTGAATTTGTTCATATTACCGCTTGTCTTGACCGTATTGTCGAGAAAGAAGACGAAGTTGAATTAAAAAAATTCTTTAAGATAATTCGAGATTTTGAGACTAAAAATATTAGGAGTACCGAACCTATTGAAGAAACAATCTTTTTTATTAATAATCTAGATCTTTTTGAAGTTCCAAAAGAGACAAAATTGGCTGTTTTTTCTCTTAACACACGGAAGGCGATTATTAAAGCTTTAAAGTTAGCAAAAATATTCAATAAATTTGATTTTCTTGTAGGAAGAGAGGATGTTAGAAAATGGAAACCAAATCCAGATGGCCTCTTAAAAATTAAAGAACATTATATGTTAAAAATCGAAGGCTTGATGTATATAGGAGATCAAGAAAAAGATATCAAAACAGGAAAGAATGCGGGAATCGATACACATTACATCAACGAATTAATCACACTTGTAAATAAAAAAAGACAGGAAATGAAGATTAATTAATAACTTTAACGAATAGATCATTTTTTAGATAAGTAAAGAAAAAACAAAAAAAAATTTCAAATAAAATCAAATTAATTTTTCAGATTCTTTTGCTTTATTTATCAACCGTTTTTCTTCTTTTTTGAAGGTCTCTTCGCCCCGTTTGAAGATTTCGCCTGCGACTCTTGAGGCTTCGTGATATTTTTGAGATGCTTCAGCGTAATTCTGATGCCCTATAGACTCGTTTGCATCGTATTCCATTTTTCTCATGGATGCCTTTAAACCTTCAATTGTAGTTATTCGGATTGCGTCTTGTATTTTTTTTTTATTATAACTAAAAATCCTATTTTCTTTAGTTTATTTCAAATATTTGTTTTAATATTTAAAATAGTTTCCCATAATTAATTGGATCCTTAGTTTATAAATAAATATCTGAAAGGTGAATAAAATTTTTATTGATTCTAAAACATACTCAATCTAGTATTTCCTTAAAAAGAGATTGATGTATCTGGCGATTAATTTCATTAAGAAGAAAAAAATATACTTAATTTGGTGGCTTCACGCTTTTTAATTACATATAAGTTATTATAACATTATATTTTTGGATTTCTGATTCTTCTCTTGCCTTTCCTAACGGCGTCATAGTCACTATGTCGTTACTCTTAATCTTTAGTAATTTTAACTTAACAGTTGGATCTTTCATTGATGGGATGTAAGGATTCCAATAGATTTCTTTAGTCATCGGATTTGTAATCATCCATAAATCTGGATTTAAAATGTGCTCGCTTATTTTCATAGCCTCAAAAACATATCCGACATTTGCGTCAAATGGTACCACAATCTGAACATTTTCTTCACCCTCAATATTGCCACAAGCAAGGCAATCTTCTCTTTTATTGATGTTTAAAGCTTCAAAAATACCGTATACCCCGTTATAGTTTACATAAGGTGGATCCATTGGGGCTCCGATATTTCTTCCCTTCACTCTAAATAGAAGTTTTAGAGCTTCCTGTGATTCAATACTCGAAATAATTGAACTCACAGTTTGAATTGCTGCTATTTTATTTCCTAATATGTTTTCCATCTCTTCGAATTTGTAATCCGTTCCAAAAGTTTCTTTAATATTATTCTTCCATTCTTTGATTTCATCAGGTGTTAAGAGTTCTCTCTTCTCTGGCGGAATATTTTCGTTGAAGACTCTTTCTCTTAATTTTTCCAATTCCTCTTGAGCGATTTCTTTTAATTCCAGTACTTCGTCATCGTTATTAAGATCAGGTTTATTCCCATATCTTTTTTCAAATTCAACTTCCGCTTTAATAACGCAGTGATTTCTATTACGTGGTAGTCCTTTTAAAGTACACGCAGCGATTAATTTATCGTCAGCTGGGGGTATTGGTACTAAACATCGATAACAAGGTGTTTGGTCTAAAATTTGTGGTGCAAGTTTTTCGTCAAATTCCATTTCAATCTTTTTTCTAATTTGTACTTTAATAGATTCAATTTTTTCTTCTTTTATTTTTTCAATTTGATTTTCGAGTTCTTCAATTTTTCTTTCGGCTTCAAAATATTCCGGATAATCTTCTTCTGAAATCTCCCATAATTTAAGTTCTATTAATTTATCAATTTCAGAATCTCTATGTTTATAATGTAATCCTGATCCTTCAGGAATAACAATTTGAACATGTCCTTCAAAAGAAATAATTCCCCCTTCAATCATAGGTTTCTTTAATCTTAGACAAATTTTGTTTAAATCTAATCTTGCGTTAAAATTATCCAACGCAGCGATTACAACGTCGGCTTCTTCATATACCGACATTGGTAATTTTTGAAGTTTTTCAAAGTAATAATCGACCTTTAAGTATGGATTCATTTCTTTTAGTCTTTCCGCTGCGACTTCAGCTTTAGGTCTACCTTCATCTCCAGGTCTAAATAACATTTGTCGAGATAGATTAGATGTTTCAATTGTGTCTAAATCGACTAAAATCAGTGTACCAATGCCCATCAACGCGAAGTCTTTGGCGATTTCGCAACCAAGAGCACCTACACCTATGATTAAAATGCAACCTTTATCAAGGATTTCTTGTGACCAGCCTTCTATTAATTGCTGCCTCGCAAACATTCGTGACTTTAAAATCTCTTCTTTTTTTCTTAACATAATTTATCATTTTGGATTTATTCTTATTCAAATTTAAAACATAAAAGTTCTTAATCTATTCTTTCTTTTTTTTAGTCATTTCTCTAATCATCCTTTTAATTTCATCAAGTTCTTCTTTTTCCTTTTTTTCTTGTTCTTCTTTTTGTTTCTGTTTTATTAATTCTTCTTTCTTTGCTAGTTCTGTTTGAATTTCTTCTTTTAATTTAATCATTTTTGCCATGGTTGCGCTAAAATCTTTTGCTTCATGTTTAATCTTTTCCTTACTTTGTTCTTCCCTTAATTTTAATTCCTCTTTCCTTACATTCATAAGTTTAGTGATTCGTTCTGTAAGAGTTCCAACCTCTCCAATCATCTGCTTAATTCTTTTGTCTTCTGTTATTAATTGTTGATCTTCCAATATTTTTTTCTCTTTTAATTCGTTTTGAATTTTTTGAAGTGTTATTTCTTCTTTTTTAACCCTTTCCTCTAAATTTTTAGTGTCTTTTATTTGGCTCTCAATAAAACGAATTTGGTCGTCCCATCCGATTTTCTTAAAATGGACTTTAGCCTTGTTAAAAAATTCATAAGCTTGATCAAATTCCCAAAATTTTGCCATTTTTTTTCCCTCATCGATTAAATATAATCCATGTGTTCGTAGTTCTCCTTCGAGTTCTTTTTTCTTTTTATAATCTTCAAGAACTTTTTCCTGGGCTTCTTTTTGTTTTTTATATTCCAATTCTCTTTTCCGAATTTCTTCTTGGAATTCTTCGTATTCTTTTTGCCTTTTTAATTTGGCCTCTACTTCCCTTCTTTTCTTTTCAATAAAGTTTGCTTTTCCTACCTGTAGTTCTTCAATTAAATCATTGATATTATTTATTTCTAGTTCCCATCCAATTTTTTCTTCTAAAATCTCTCTTGCTTGAATATAAAGAGAAATTGTAGCTTCGTAGTCAGGGAATTCTCCTTTTAGGAATTTTGCTCCTTCTTCCAATAAAGAATAAGCAGCTTCTCTATGACTCCTTTGTTCTTGAATCAATCGTTCTCTTTCTTTAAGCGCTAATTGTTGGGCTCTTTTTTTCTCCTCCTCTTCTTTTTGCCTGTCTTCTATTAAAGTCTGAATTTCATGTTCCTGTTCAATTCTTTCTAACTCTCTTTGAAGTTCCATATGTTCTTCCAATTCTTTCTGTTTTTTTATATTTATAATCTTGGCAATCATTCCTTTGATAGCTTCTGTTGGATAATGTATCTCGTTCATAATCAATTCAGCTTTTCTATAACTCCCCAAAGCGTTATCATAATCTAAACTTTTTATAAAATTTTCAGCGTCATCTAAAATTTCGAACGCTTGCTCCTTTTTTTCTTTTAAAAGTGCTTGAAATTCAGATGTTTCTTGAATTTGGATCTCTTTTGCTTCTAATCTTTCTTTTTCTTTTTCAAAGATTTTAGCAACTTGTTGATTGAACTTCTTTTCTTCCACTTTTTCTTGGATTTTAAATTCTTGCTCTTTTTTTTGTATTTCTTCCTGTTTAATTTTGTTCTTTTGAACTTTTTCGATCATATCTCTTATAGCGTCAGTTGGAAATTGAATTTCGTTTAAATTTAATTCTACGCTACGATAACACTCAAGCGCTTGGTCGTATAGACCATTTTTCATAAAAATACCTGCGTCCTCCAATAGATTAAAGGCTTTATTTTTTATTTTTTTACGAGCTTCCACCTCGTTATCATACTCTTTTACCGATACCTCTTTTTGTCTTAATTTTTCTTGTTCAAGTAGTAATTGTTTAGACATATGACTTTGAAATTCCTTCTCTTTTTTTTGTCTTTCAATTGTTTCATTCATCGTTTTCAGTTTATATAAATTTGATTCTTTCATTCTATTCTGTAGTTCTTTAATCGCGTTTTCAATTTGAGGCAACTCGTCCGTCCATTGAATTTCAGCAAAAATATTCCCTGCGTTTTGATATGCATATATAGCTTTATCATAATTCCCGTGTTTAGTATATTCTTGAGCGACTGTTAAAAATTTAAAAGCATTCTGTTTGCATTGTTTTCTGTATTCTATTTCATCCTCATGTGTTATAACATCAAAATCTTTTAGTTTTAGCCGTTCACGCTCTAAACTTAATTGCTCATAGAATTTTAATTCTAATTGCTTTATTTCTTCCCTCTTTTCTTCTATTTCAATATCCTTTTTCTCTTCAAATTTCCTTCGTTGTTTTGCTCTAGTTAGAGTTGCTTGAATTTTTGATATATAAGATTCCCATCCAATTCCTAAGTTCCTAACTAATTGAATTGCCTTTTGATATTCGTCTATCGCCTCGTTGTAATTTCCTGAATGTAAATTTCTATCAGCGTTGCGTACTAAAGCAAAAAATTGTTTTTCAATTTTAAGTTGTTCTAATCTTTTTTGATCAAATTTTTTTCTACTTAATTTTACCTTCTGAGCTGCTTGTAAAGCACTATCGCGTTTCTTTTCTTGAATTGATTTACTAAGATTTTCTAATTTTTCTAGTCTCATTAACCTACTTCGTTCAGTTTGAGCGTCGCGCTTTTGTTTTTCTCTGATATCTTTTATGTTATTCATTATTGGTGTAATATTTTTCTCCCATAAGATAGATTTAAATAAATCTATAACTTGTTCTAATTGTATTATAGCTTCGTCATATTTCATCTCTCTTTCAAGATTTCTGCTAGTATCAATTAATTTAAACGCTCTAATTTTGATCGCTTCCTCTTTTTTCTTCATTTCCTCAAATTCCACACGTTTTAAGTCTTTTCGTTCAGCCTCGGATTGACGAACAGTTTGTTGTTTAGCTGTACTATCATCTAAAAAAGCAATTTGATCTTTCTCTTGAGAGTAAAATTTTTCAAAATTTTTTTTTTCTCTTTTAAGCCTCTCAATTTCGTTAAGAATATGTTTAGTTTGTTCTCCCCACCCAAGAGAATTCAATAATTCGAGCGCTTCTTGATAATTTATTATTGCTTTATCAAAGCTTTTATCTTTCTCAAACTTTTTTGCTTGGTCCATTAAGGCAAATGCTCGATTTTGGAGCGCATCCCGATCGATTTTTTCCCTTTTATATCCTTTCAATGCTTCAGCTTTAAAATCTGGAATCGGTAATGACGATGTTTCAACTAAATGGGATTTTATTTTTTTTGCTTCGCTTTTAATTTGTTCATTCTGAATTTGTGGTTGGTATTCTTGATCTTCCATTTCTAGCTGAATGTAATTATTCAATTCTGCTATACGTGAAAATATCTCGTTAATTCTATGAAGAAAAAAGCCACTATTCTTAAGAAATTCTGCGGCTTCGTTATAAATTTCAATAGCTTTTGCCCAATCTCTCTGAAGCTCAAAATCCTCGGCTTTGCTTAATAATTCTATTGCCTGTTGTGCTAATTCTTCGTTGGTCGGTTTTCTTTCCATCTTGAAACTAACTCGTTTAATTAATCTTATATTATAAATAAAATCAAAAAAAACCAATTTTCATTAAGACTTAAAATTAAAGTAAATTTAAGGTAATTAAAGTTTTTATTTTGAAAAAATTATTATGTAAATTAAATGATTGAAAAAATTTCAACAATATTAAACTCTTTTTCGTCAAAATGGGCATGCGTCCTTTCAAATGGGACGATTGCTGAAACTACATTAGAGGACAAAAGTTTAAGTAAAGCAAAAATTTTAAGAATTCTGAAATACATCATAAAAAAATCAAATGTTGGAAGCGTAGTTATATTCAGCGATTTAGTAATCTATAGACCCACAGCAGATTTTTTTATCTTCTTAATAGGACAATTTCCACGAAATTTAATCAAAGATAAATTTACAGAAATTTCTTCAATGTATAAAGATATTGATAAGAAATTTAAGAAAAAAAAGAAAAAATCCGAAATTATTGAAATTGAACTAATTTTATTTTCATTGTCTACGGAAGTTGGACCTGATCCAATATTTTATATTCCACCAAATTACGACGAAGATATTGTTCATAAAGTTTGTATGAAATCGATACTATCTCTTTCAGTAGAATCAGAAGGAGCGAAAAAAGATATGATCGCATACCAACCTTTTGTAGATTTAGATTCTTTGGGAATTATTAATACTTTCCAAATTAAAAAAAAAAAATGCACGTGGGGGAGCTTTAGATTCAGCACTAACTATTCTGGTTGACTATAAATACAGAGCTCTCGTATTTGAAAATTATACTCTTATTGAAAAATTTCTTAGCGAAGCAAGAAGGAGGTTAATTAAGGAATATCGATCCGAAAAGAAAGAATATAAAAGCCTTTACTCCTTACGCGATGCTTTATACGAAATTACATTCGATTCTATTGAAACTGAAGACATAAAAGCGGATATGATGGAAGAAATAAGGAAATTGGCAAAACTTTAATGTTTTTTATAGATTGGATAAAGAAGTCTTCTGTTTTATCATTATTTAATAGATATTGATTTTTAAATTATTTGAATCTTGATTGTATTCCCTTCGCAACACCGACAAACTCTCTTTGAAAAGAAAATCAAAGTAAAAAATTTAGGAATTTGTCTTTACTTTCAATTTCATCTAATATGGGTTTTCTTTTATTAAAGAAATAAAAAGATTAATTACGATAATCTCTATAAAAATCCCTAAAGTGATACACTAAACGAACGATTCTTCTTCCTTCATCATTAATATAATAATACCTAGTTGGCTTTCCTCTTGCCCTTCCTACTGGAGTGGGTCTTCTATCAACGATTTTAATATACTTCCCCAAAATCCTTCTTCTTTCAAAAACATCATCATAATTTTTTGATCCTAAATATTTTAACAAATCTTTACGAGTTACTCCATCTTGGTTTCTTTTCGAAATTTCAAAAAGTGCAAGAAAAAAATTCGTGAAATTTCTACTATGTTTAACCTCAGATTTAAAAGGATCTTTAATTAAATTACTACTACGGATAAGATTTTGCTGATATCTTGTTGTAGTATCTTCGATATCTTTACGAGCTCTTCTAATTATATTTTGATCATCGTGAATCTTATCTATAACTGACATATCAGTATGAATAACAAAATGACAATTATGACAAACATAACCGCCTTTTTGCCTCTCCATTTCTTTAACTATCTCAGAACAAGGAAGATAAAATAGATCTTTAATAATCTTTTCCTTCCCTCTTTTTCTCTCTTCTGGTGTCAACTCTTCTAATTTGTATAGATGATTAAAATGAAATGCTGGTAGATGAACCTTTGTATTAAATTCTCCACAAGCAGGGCAAACTCCTCCGTAAACAGTATCTATAATGTATTTCTTTCTTAAAGAAAAAATTATCCGATCTTTTTTCGATCTTTTTTGAACAATATTTTCTCCTCTACATTTGTAAAAATTATCTACACAAACCAAAGCAATCATATGAATAATTTCAGCAGGAAGTTCAAGTATGTCTTGAGGAAATTCACTAGGTATATTTTCCCAACTAATAAATTTTTTAAAACTATTAAAATTAGTGGCTATAGTTAAAGCATGGTGAGATCCACATTTTAGTTCCACCCTTTCATTTTTAACTCTCTTAATTAACTCGGGTAAAAAATATGGATTACCTCGATCACTGACAAACAAATGATATAAACTCCTAGCTGAAAACTCCTCAGTTTTTGTACCGCTATGATGAAATTCTTTAGAAACTACTCTCGGAAAGTATGTATTTACTGTAAATCCTTCTCTTAGACAGTCAAGACACATAGCTATTCCATTTCTAAAGTATTTTCCCTTGTAAATATGCTTAATTATATAAATCTTTATCCTATTTCCAATAATACTTACTCGCTTCCCATCTTTTATATTCTCTCCTTCTGATTTTGTACGAGTAGGAAATAGATTAGAATATTTTGTATTTTTTAAAAAGTTAAACAAATGCGAAATTGCATTATAAAATCTAATACCTTCTATAGATAAATTAAAACCTTTTTTCATTAAAAATTTAACAAAAGCCGAAACAGAAAATTTGGCATCAATTATTTTGTGAGATTTGTTTGATATTATCAACAATTTTATTATGTTGACCAAATCGAAAAAATATTTAGTGAATGTTGTCTCTTGAAGTGCTAACATATCTTGATACATTTCGATCTCTCTTTCTGTTAATTCTTCGAGCAAATTGCGTTCTTTTGGTGTATTTATATTTCTATTAATAATAATATCTTTTATACGTAAAACAATCTCAGATAATGGAATGGATAATTCTTTCTCCAATAATAGTTTAAAAACAAAAAGAGATATCGCCTTTCTTGTCTTTATCAACAAAGTATTTTGAAAATCAGAAAACAATTCTGGAACTAGTGTTCTATAGTACCTATTATATAACCTAGAGAGTAAAGGTGAATGTATTCCTGCTAAATCTGACAATCTATTTTGGCTAATACTAGGCATATTTTCGTTTGAGACCAAAACAGCGTAAACAATTGCCGTCGCATTTGTTAATGGATTTGCATCCATGCGTATAGTTATGTCACCTCTTTCAGCTCTTGAAATATGCTGGTTTAGTATATCCTCAGCTTTTTCTAATATAAGTTCTTTCTGATTATCTGTAGGTTCAAGTAAGGGAACTAAGTTTCTTATATCATTCATTACTCTCTCCTTAAAGTTAGGAGCATTGAGTGGAAAAGATCTATGTTTATTTTTTGTCAATTTTTGTTCATTCCCAGAATTTATTGTTTTTATTGTAGAAATATTTACATCTTCCTTATTATTGACCACATTTTTTTCTGGAATTTCCGTTTGAGATTCATTCTGCATTGCATTATCAAAATCGACTCCTAATGCTCTTTCAGTATCCTTAGATTCTTCCAATAATGATTTCACATCTTCTCTTTTTAATTCTCTACACAACCCTGCTTTTAAAAATTCGTGATAGGCTGAAAAAAGCTCAAATGGAGAAACTCCTTTCGTTACTACTGCGGGGGATTTGCCCAATAGCAAAGAATAAGTTCCCGTGTGGAGAATCTTGTCGTATTTTTCTTTAAGTAAAGGGAGAGTTTCTTCTTTTTTAACCGATTCACTTTTATATTTACCACTTACTACATGAATTTTTTTTAAATGACCTTTTAACCATGTTTTGAGAAGCTTTCTCACCTCATCTGAAAGTGGGCGTAATTCTCTCGGATCATGAAACACCTCGGATTTTTCACGGAGCCCTTTCAAGAAAGTGGCATATTCTCTTGCAATCTTTTCAAGCCCCGAACGCAATATATGATAGCGAATTTTTGAGTGTTTCTCATTTTGGAGTGATTTTCTCTGCTTCCTACTCAGTAATTTTATGTAACCTCTTGATAAGCCATCCATGTAATTGGAAACGATTTGGGCTCCTCTTCCTATAGGATTACAATACATCCATCCGTTGACGAAAGCCTTTAGATTTTTGGGGGCATGCGTTTTAATCAAGCTTGTCAAATCTTCAGGAGGAAGACTTGACATATCAAATAAGCACGTATTTATCGCGTTGAGGAAATTCCCGACAAATTCGTCCACGAAAACCAAGGGAAGCTTATGTTTTGAACATTTCGGATATTTTCGAAATCCGAGGATACCGAATTTTAAAGGTTTGATCTTCTCGAGATGCGTGCATCCAAAATGCGGACAAATCGCAATTCGAGCTTCTTTCACCAT
>JAUWBH010000136.1 GCA_030605085.1 Promethearchaeota archaeon
GTTTGTCAGATCCGTTTGCGATCAAATTATGATTTTTATCGAACAATTCTAATTCTAACGGTCCATGGATTTCTGATTTTTTTAAATCTGAATTTATTAATTCAGAACCTGATAAATTAGTTTCGCTCATCTCCATATAAACTTTTCAACCCTAAACAATTTTTTCAGTCTTTTTTTATATTGGAATACATTATTACAAAATCTATTTCGCCTTTTAAGTCTATTTCAATATTCATTTGATAACTTTTTACTAAAAAAGTTACTATTTACTACATTTAATACCATATAATAAAGTTAAAATAAAATTTCTCAAAATAGTTTACTCTTCAAGGGGATATTCAATTATTTAGAAATCTTTCTTAATCTCTTTGATTCTTTATTATAATAAGATAATTTTTTAATTATCTTAAAATATTGACCATCCCTTTTAATCAAAAGGTTGTTTATTTAATATATCACATTTTAAAACGATATTAAAAAATCAACTAATTGTTATTAATGTCAAAATAATATAACAAAATTTTAAAACTGTTAATGGTTGTTTTAGGATCTGAGCAATTAAGCATCATTACACGGATGAAATGTTATATTTTATACGAAATAAGCGAAGAAATAAGAGATAATAATTTACCAAAAATTTCCCACTTTATTATCCCAAAAATACATTAATTAAAATACAAGAATTACAATATTAACATATAATGTTAAATGCTTACAAAAACTACAATTGAGGAAATAAAAGGCGACCTTAAATGAGCGAAATTTATAAGTCAAAAAAACCAACCAAGGTAATTACAATTAGAATTGATGAAAAATTGAACGAACATTTAGACATCATGAAAGAAAGGATGGGTATTTCTAAAACTAATTTAATTAAAAACTATTTAGAGCTTTCTAAGTACTTAATTAAACATAAAACCGCAATTCAGTCGCTAAATGATCGTGATTTGGTTGTTGTTAAAAAAAGTTTTCTACGAAATTTAATTGAACAACTAGAAGAAAAGGGGCAATTAAACTCTGGCGATAAATTAGCAAGGTTCGTAAACGATATAGCAAGAATCTATGGCAAGCAAGAGGATTTACGATATAAGATTGATTTTTGCGATAATTTAGGTTTTTTTAATAGTTTTTTTGACGATAATAATTACCTATTAACCACTAAAAAATTTGGCCCGAAAAAATTCGTTGAAGCTTTTCTATGGCGGTTATTTAAGCAAAAAGAGTTAAATTCTAATTATATTGAAGAAGAAATGAAAAGTAATAAGGGTTTACGCCAAAAATATAAAAGTGAAATCAAAGAGTTGGGGATTTCTTCGTCGCATTACTCTTACGAATTTGCGCAATTAAAGAAAGAAAATTGACAAGTTTGAATTCTGAACAAAATAATTTCTTAAAATTAGCAATAAAAAATATTGCTTTGGTTCTTAACCTCGTTATTTCTCGATTGATTTGATGAAGTGTTTGCCTATCGTAAAATTCCCCGTAAAATCCGAACGAACCGTTATGGATTTCTTGTTTACTCTAATTATGTCGTACCATCTATCGTCAAGGTAAGAAAACGCTTTCTTTCCTTTTGCCTTTGCTTCGATTAATTTAGGCGTGATCCTTTCTCGGTATTCTTGCCTTCTCTCCTCAGCAGTTTTAGTCTTAGCTTTTTTTAAGTTTACATATTGCCCTACGACTCTATCTACCGCGTTATCTACTTTTTTATACCTCTCGTAAGCGTTTCTTTCGATGCTTTCTCTTTTGTTGAAGTTACCCTTGTAATTTGAGCTTCCCGTAATAGCCATTGAAGGCGCTGCTTGTTTGCCTCTTAAATCCGCTAAGATTTTGTTGTATACCTCTTTCCTATATCTATCGATCGCGTCTAGAACGTCTTCTGGTGCGTCTTCAATGTTGTTTAATTTCAGTCTCCGTTTTATGCTATCTTCTTTATTTTTAACGTAACCTTGAAAATCGGTGTTTAATCTGTTTAAGTCTCCAGAACTAAAAAGCCAAGTTAGACCGTAATTTTCTTGGTTTTGTCCTTCAGTAAAAGGATTATCTTTTTGCCAAATAGATCCTTTAATTCTATTGTGCCTAACGTATTTCTTAGCTTTGGAATGAGCCTTAGCAGTTTTAGAAGCTTCTATATCTTCTTTAGTCGTGGGTTGGATTTTTTCGATCTCAATTCCTATAAGTTTTCTTAGTTCCTCTAATTTTGGAAAATTAATTTTTTATCTTGAACAAAACGAATATAAGTGATATATTTCTTTATTTTTAGTCAAAATCTAATAAATTTGAATCCAAAATTAAAAAAAATTAAAGCTCAAGCGGTCGATATAAAAAGGAAAAATTCCGGCGTTTCGGTAAACCGATTAAGTGAAAAGATTTAAATACTACGAAATAATTGTTATTCTATAGAAAGATAAAATTCGACCGATTCAAGTCTTTTGAGTTTTAATCTATCGCTAAGTGAGATTTGAAGTTTTAAACAAGCGTAAAAGAATAAAAAATAAAAATAATGATAATAAAAAAAATAGAAATAAGATAGGGAAAATATAACCGTGACTCCTGCACCGCCCTGGATTTTTGTCTTTTGGTAGTGCGTAAAGCACTCATCTAATACTCCCCCTATTTAGTTTCTGACCTTCTTATTAGGTCTTGGTCGCAGGAGTCGTCTTTTCCCTTTTCTCTTCATCTTGTTTAAATTGTAATTTCGAAAAAATAAATAGGAAAAAAATTTTGGTGGTTTTTTATCCAAGGTCAAATCGTTGGATTCGATAGTCTTAGCTGTTTTTATCGGTGGGTACCAAAGTGGTACGGACCGAACGATGAAAAAATATATAAAAAATATAGATTTTTCGTAAAACTGTAATTTTGAGAAATAAACTGGAAATTTTGAAGAATAAACTGGAAATCTTGAAAAATAATCTGGAAAAAATTGATAGTAAACTATTTCTGATAATTACAATTTTCTTTAATTCTTTCGCTATCATAATATTTTACAACAATCCTACGACAACTTTATTGCTATTTTACTAGATTTTTGTTAAAACTTTACTACTATCTTACTACTATTTTCTTTAATTCTATAATTAATCTCTAAAAAAATCGAAAATTACTTGGATCATCAAGTCTTCGAAGCACTTTCTAACGCTCTCGCCTTCTAACGCTACGGTGGGGTAAACTACCAGCGTTCCGTCTTCGTACGCCTCGGACTGAGGTAAACCGAGCTCTTTTTTAAAGGCTTCTAAGGATATAGGGTTTTTTAAATCTCTTTTGTTGAGCTGTATAACGTAGGGAATTTGCTGATCTCGCGTGAAGCTCGTCAGCTCTCGGAAACTGCGTTTATTTTGCTCCATCTTCTGAGGGTCGGAATCTGCAACGAAAACAACTCCATCGGCGCCGTCAAGCACGTACTCGCGGGTAGATAGAAAGCGTTCTTGTCCTGTAGCCGTCACAATCTGGGTAATTATGTTATACTTTATTTTTGCGAGGTTCAAGTAAAATGACAATCGAACAGAGTCTTGCCATAGAGTCCTGCCATCGGTCGTCTCGATCGAATAGCCCCTATTTAATTTCACGGCGTCGAACTTTTCGCGCAAACGAAAGTAATTGGTGGTTTTTCCCGATTCGCCAGGGCCCCAGTAAACTACTTTGAACTGAAGCACTTCCTTTAAGGAGTTTGAACCCGACTTACCGCTCAAACCTAACTCTGACCCGTCCTTTTGCTCTTCTTTTCCCTTTTCTTTCGAATCTACAATCACGTTTAAAATCGCCTCGCTTTTAGCTAAGCCGATTGAAACACTTTTTTCTTCAATTCTCTAAGATATGTCTTTAGCTCTTGCTCTGTCATCTCCAATTTGGTCATGATCTCTTGGTTTTTAACGATTGCTTCTTTGATTTTAATGGAGAATTTTCTCATTTGTAAGATAAGAACTCCGATGTTAACTTCGTTGTCCACGAGGAGAACTACTAAAATCTCTCTTTTGCCTTTTTTATTGAGCACAACATCCCCTATGGACTTGACGTAAAGCTGTAAATCTTTGTAGATCAAAGTTGCCCTGGTTAAAGAGTCGGTCTCGAAAAAATCTTGAGCTTGCCTAGCGACACCGTATAGAGCGGCACCGATCGAGCTTAAATCCCAATAATTCAGCTTACGGTCGAAACGGGAGTCGATGGCTACGATCTTTGCGTCTTGGTCGATGGCAATTAGCCCGTAAATGTAGCCCCTCCGAGTTAACATTCCGTAATTGTACCTAACTTCGTCCAACACTATAGCTATTTCGTTCTCGTACAGAGCTTTGGGCACGAATAATGTCATTTTTTATTTTATCACCAAAATTTTATAGTCAGAGAACGATTTAATTCTCGACTATTTAAAGGAAAAAGTGCGACAAAATAGATGCAAAATTTAGCAATAATTCTTAATCGTTTAAAGCGTATAAAACGAGAATTAGAGTTGTAAAGTATAGTTTCCACTTTACTCAATAAAATACGTAATAGAGGATTTTTGCAGTAAGATGTTTGAATCGGTAAAATTTGGAAAAATTACAGACGAAGAGTTGGCATGTAAGTATAATGTTGGTCCAAAAAAACTTCTCAAAGAATCTATTAAAAGAAAGTCAAGCTAACAGGAAAATTTACAAAAAAAGATTGTTTTTTCATAATAAAAAATTCTTTTTTTTCAGCATTATTTATTCAAAATGTATTAACAGTACGATTATTAAGAGACTAATACTAAAATATTTTGATGTCTTCTTATTTGTTATTATAGGAAATGAAATTTAAATAAAAAATGAGAAAAAATGATAAATCTGAATTCAAGTAAACCAAAAAGAAGTAGTTCAAGAAGGAAAGGAGATCAATATCAAGATTTAATGGCATTACGCTTAGCTTTAGAATTATATATTGAAAAAAAAGATTTTAAATTGTATATGGAATATGATAGCAAAGGTAATTTAGATGATGTCGTTGTTTTTCTTGAAAACAAAATTCTAGCTTATCAGATTAAATATTCTGTTGATCCACATGCATCTTACAAAATGATTGATTTTACAGATAAAGAAGATCCTAATAATAAAAGAATATTTATAAAAAAATTTTCAGATGGATGGAACGATCTTAAAAAAAAACATCCTAATAAAGAAATTAAGATATTTCTTACAACAAATTACTCTGTTGAGGATGAAATCAATGAAATTATTGATAACCAGGGTTTTTTTATCGAGAAATTTATAGAAAATAAAAAACGTAAAAAAGCTCGTGTTAATCGTAATAAATTAAAAGACTCGTGTGATTTAGATGAAGAAGAATTTATGGAATTTTTAAGAAGTTTTCAATTTCAATTTAAAGAAAAAAATATACCAAATCTAATTCAATATATACAAGAAAATTTAATTAATACAAAATTAGGGATATATGATAATTCAATATATAATATACTAAGAGCAAATTTTGAAAACTACGCTATTTATCGTCGAGATTCGATAGATTCTGACTTCTTTAAGAAAATATTCGAAAAAGAAATTACTAAATATCTATTACATCAAGTATTTGAAATTGATGAAGATTTTTTTATCGAACGTGAAGTTTTTAACGAAGATCTTAAAAAAATTATTCAAAATATTAGCGGAGATTATATAATAATCACTGGGCTTCCTGGAAGTGGTAAATCTACAACATTAACCAGATATATAGATCAATTAAGAAACTTAACTGAATTTGAAGTAGTAAAATACTATTTTTTGTTGATATTAATGATAATTTTCAAAATTTACGCTTACAAGCTAAAACCCTAAGAGCAAATTTATTAGATCAAATTCAAGAAATCTTTTCTGAAATATTAGATAGACATTATGACTATACTGAACAAAATTTTAGCTATGTGTTATCTAAAGTTGGAAAATATTTTGAAGATAATAAAAAAAAATTATTAATTTTTTTAGACGGACTTGATCATGCTGAAAAAATGGCAGCAGAAGTTCAAGAAAGTTTAATAAATAGTTTACCGAGAAGTATTCCCAAAGGTATTGCTATTATCGTAGGAACACAAGAATTACATAATTGGCCTATATTTTTACGAGCTATTAAAGAAAATCCAGATCAATCAATTGAACTCCCTCTTTTTAACTTAAATGAAACTAAAGATTATTTACAAAAGAAATTTGGAGAAAATTTATTAAAAGAACGGGACTTACAGGAATTATTTAGAATTAGTGAAGGTTTACCAATTTATCTTAGATATATTTCAGAATTAATAAAAGCTTCTGAAACCTTTGAAGAAGTTATAAATAATTTATCTCCTATAATAAATGGTGAAATAAAATACTATTATGATTTTTTATGGAGTGAATTTGAGCAATTTGGGAAAGGAAATGTTAGACATTTATGTGGTGTATTAGCTTGTTTAAGATTTCAAGTAAAAATAGAAAAATTGGTCAATTTTCAGGAAGTTCTTAATTTACCTACATTTCACGACTGTTTTAATTTAATTAAACATCTTATTAAAATTAATAATAATTTTGTTTCAATATTCCATAATAGCTTCAGAGAATATGTTTTATCTCAATTTGATGAACGATATTTAAAACAAATTAACATAGGTATCAGTAATCATCTCAAAAATTTAGAGCTTAGTGATGAATGGTTTAGCTTTATGTTTGAATATGCATATCAAGTCGGAGATTATCAATATGTTTTAGAAAAAATAACAAGTGAATTTGTTGATTCTGCTTTATATAATTTTAGATCAGAAGAGGATATAGAAAAAGCTATTTTTTGGGCAATTAAATCTGCAAAAAGAAAGAAAGATTTAATCTCTCTAAGTCGTCTTGCCACACTTAAGACTATTACTCGGCAAAGAGTCGAGTATCATATGAATTGGACTTTATTATCGAAAGTATTACTAACTCTGGGTGAATACACCAATGTATTAAAATATACCTACTCGATAAATCAAAATAAATGGCTTATTAATATAAGTTTAGCATTAAATATTATAATTCAATTAGCAAAGCGAGATTTTAAATATTTAAGTAAAGATTTGTTTCAGATCTTTACAGAGACGATATCTTTTAAAAAATTTGAGAAAATCGAGAATTTTATTAAATATTGTAAATGTTTAGGAATACATTCAAATTCAATTAAAGATGAGCTTATTTATTTAAAAGGATGTAAAATTAAGCCAAGCCATTTAGAAGAAAATTTAATAGATAATCCAGAGAATAACTTTCCACATATCGAAGCATATATCAATTATTTAATTAAATTTCATGAAAAACCATACTGGAGTTTAATAAAAGATATTGAAAATGGTGATTTAAGTGAATTAATTCAAATCTATATTATTAGAAGCTTGGCTAAAAATGAAGATTTCGATTTATTGAAGGAAGAACTTCAATATTACATCTCAAAATATAACATAAATTTCAATTCTGAGCTTATCTATTATATGGCACTCACAAAATTTCCGATCGTTGAAATAGAAAAAGAAGTTAAAGATCTTAATGAAAATGATCTCTTAATATCTAATCAAATTAAATATTCAGATAGAGGTTTAGATTTATATCGTAGAAAAATTTGGACAATATGTTATATTAATAATAAGAAAACAATTAACGAATTAAAATCATTTTTAGAATCCAATAGATCTTGGTGGTATGGTTATTTATTATACTTAATAAAAGCTGGGGAATTCTTTGGTCATTATTTAAGAGATAGGGATGAGGATGTTTATAATTTAGCAATAGAGTCTATTGATATTCTTTCGAACATAAAACCTGCGAGAGGAGAAGTAATTTGGAATCTAATTAGGGTTTGTCGTAGTGAATTAAGAACAAGCTTATATAAGTTAACTAAAGTAATTGTCGACAATTATCCTCTAAAATTAACTGAATGGTTTAATAAGATAAAATCATTGCAATCATCTGAAATGTGGACAAAAAGAGTAAGCTTTGGAGAATTGTGGGATACTTATATTTTTGAATTGTTAATTTATCAGAAATTATCAAAAATCCAAAGTATTAGAAGAAATGTAATGGATTTTTTAGAGATTTGTAAAAAAAATATTATAAAATCAACAATGATAAAAGGTGGGAATAGGGTCGAGCATTTTTTCTTATTAGCATTAATTTGTGCACGTTGTGGCTTTGAAGATAAATCGAGAGAATGGTTAAATGAAGGTATAAAATCGACCTTAATTTACGGTTATCGAAAAGATATGACTCTTTATCAATTAATTAAAATTATGAGTATATTAAATAAGTATGATCCATCACCCTCGTTATCAAGATGTGCTGATTTAATCGAATTAATAGATTGGATGCCTCATCTCACGGATGGAAGCGAGACTAGAGCTTTTCCATATTATATTTTTAAGGAAATCTCTAAGAATGATGTAAAAATTGCATTAAAAGTATTAAAAATTTTTAACCAAAACAAATCACGATGGCAAATGCAGGATTGTTTGGAATACTTGATTAAAAAAATAAATAATGGAGATCCAGAAATTATGTGGGCACTTACAGATCTTTTTACTAATGAATATTCTGAGGATGGGAGATATTCAAGGCAAATATTCGATTCTAAGCAGAAAATAGTTAAATTTCTTGAAAAAAAAGGAGATGATGGAGTTTTCACAGATTTTAAGAATCGACTATTTCATTTTGTAAAAACTAATATAAATCCTGAGGATTGGCCAAAATTAGATTTCAAATATTTCAAGATTGACCACCCAGAAATTATTGAAGAAAAAAATAACAGAAATGAGCACAACCTCGAATATATTTTAAATGGTAATAAATTAAAAAAAGAGGAAATTAAAGATAAATTACGAATCTCTTTTAAAAAGTATAAAGAAGTTATAAATGCTCTTAAAATTGAGAATGAGAATTTCTATATATCATATGAATTTATAAATATTTTAAAAAACTACATACTAAACATAGATAATTTAGAAAATTTAGGAGAAATTAAAGAATTTATCAATAATAATGAATCCTTGTCTTTACAAGGAGAATTAGCAGAAAAACTATATGAATTAGGTGAAATAAAATATGCTCTTGATTACTATGAAAAAGCCTATTTAGATTATTTTGGATTTTTCGATTGGAGCACACAGGATAAACATTTTCTCCAAATCATTAAAAATCATAACTTTAATAGGGCAAAATCACTAGTCATTAAAAAGGTTTATAATATACTTAGAGATTACACTGGTTTTCAAGTACCCCTTCTTATCGTAAGTGCTCTTGATATTTTTGAAGATAAGGTATCAATATTAAAGTTATATGAAGATTATTTTGACCACACTAAATCATTATTTTATCATCTTCCAATTAAAGATGATTATAAGTGGATAAAGACCTATAATTCAGATAACGAGGATTTTCATCAACTTGCTATAGATTTATTAACTGATGAACTTAAAACAATTGAAATAGATTTTGGTCGAAGATTATTAGATGCTTATAGAAACCTTTGTTTAAATCGTCCAGAATTATTACTCCCATATGTATTTTTAAAATTATCTGAGAGTACGGGGTTGTTAAAAGAAAGACTAATTCAAATAATATACATGATCTCATTTGAGACACCAGCTAATTTATATCCTTATATAGAACAATTAGAAAAAGGACTCAATACTGACTCTTTTACTATAAAAATGATGGTTATCAGAGTTATAAAAAATATTCAAAAGGAAATTGTTTTGAACGAAATTATATTGAAAAAAATAGATAATCTTCAATATAAATTAACTTCAAATGATGAATTAGTTAAAATTAAGATTCCTACTATTGAACCTTCTAATGAATTTAATGAATACTTTCAAAAAAACTTTAGTTTGTTATATAAATTAAAGGGTTGTTGTAATGTGTTAAATATCAGTTTGGAATATTTTATTCACTTAATCGAAGTGTCTAAGGATTGGAATATTGAAGAGGAAAATAGAAGGTTAGAAATGGATTGGAGGGGTAAAGTACATGCTCAAGGCTTCCCATATATAGCAATTAGAACACATTTTGATTATAAAGTATTAAAAGTTATAAATCAAATAATTAATAACCTTCTAGAAAAGAATCCAATCAGTAAAAATCAATTTAATAGTATATGGAGGATATTACAATCAGTTGATTTCGAATATAAATTTTCCAATATAAAACCAAGACCAAAAGATATCGAGCAACCCATAATTGAGAACAAACTTTCTTGGTTTAATGAATTAAATAATTTAAACAGAAGAATGAAAAAATCATCAGATTTAAATGAATGGACTACAATTTCTGAATTTAGGTGTTATGAAAAAGAAAATGGTTTAAGTGAAAGATACAAGGTTAGTTTAATACAATCTTCATATTTAATTAAGACAAGAAACACATCTTTAATTGAGGAGACTGAATTAGATTTGAATATATTGGATCATAATGAAAATATCACGATAAGACAAGCAATAAATCATATTAAGAAAGATTCGTTCAAAAAGGGAATGGATTTCCTATCTTTACCTATATTAATCAAAAAGCCAAATCATTATCCTTTTTTTGGATATCGCAGTATTGTATCTCTACCAAATTATATTATAGAGAAATATAATTTAAAGTTTAATATATTGCTTAATTTATGTAAAGATAATTCTGAAGTCGTTAAACTAGAGGAGTGGCAAGAAGGATATGTTTCAAATTCCTATTCAAGAAATCTGAGATTCTATGGAACAAGATTATTAATTAAACGTGATCTTTTAGAGAGAATATTTCAAGATTATGAAGTAAATTTATGCAAAAAATTCTATGAGACAAGGATGTTCTTTAAAAGTATTTTCGATAGAAATGAAACAGAGAGAAAAGATGGACTTTATTTTGAAATATTAATGTAGAGATTTATTGATATTTTTTAAAATATTATTAACGGCATTATCATTAGACTGTTTTTCATTTATTCTTTAATTTTTTTTTACATTTATTTTTCAAAATTTTCATTTATTCTTCAAAGTTACAACAGTTACACAAATTTTCTTTAACGGCTCTCGCTACAGCGTAAGCCATTAGCGGGCTTACCGCGTTTCCGACCTGCTTGTATTTATCTCTCGCGCATCCAAAAAACCTGTAATCGTCTGGAAAGGATTGCAATCTGGCAGCTTCTCGTACGGAGAGCGCTCTATTTTGAGTGGGGTGAATAAACCTTCCTGGGGCACTGATGCACCCGCAATTGCCCGTTATCGTGTCCGCCGGTCTTTTTAAGTGTAGTCGACCGTATATATTAGAATAACCGCCCTTTATTTGGTACTCTGGCGGCAATGACTTGTGGTTTTTCCCTTGCTTTATGCGAGAAATCCTTTCTACTACTAATTGGCTGTGGTTTGGCGCTATGTGGTCGTAAAGCTTATCAGAGTTTTTTCTCAGATATTCTTGGTAGACTGTTCTGGGAGGCTCTGTGTATTCTTTGAACGAAGCCTCCCCGTTGTTGCTTCTAAACGGCTCTATTCCCAGAATATCCGAAAGCGTATCGTCTACTGTTAAATATTTTGCTAGTTTATTCTCCTCGAAAAGGGTTTTTTGACCAGAAAAATCGCTATTAGATTTAGGAATTTTTATCGATTTTAATTCTCCGTTTTTAGCTCCTACGAAAAAAACCCGCTTTCTTAGCTGTGGAACTCCGTAATTAGCGGCAACCAAAGTTTTCGCGTGGCAAGAGTAGCCAATATCGCTATACATTGTTTTTATTTTCTTAACGACCTGCCCATTTGCCATCGTTAAAATTCCTGAAACGTTTTCCATAATGTAAAATGTAGGTTTGAAATGTTCGACCCACTTAATAAAGAAATATATTAAAGAATTGCGCGGGTCGCTAAGCTTTCTGTTCCCTACAGGAGAAAATCCTTGACATGGCGGACCTCCAATAATACCCTCTATTTCCTCGCCTTTAAAATATTTGCTGTATATTTCTATGAGAACCTCTTTAAAACTTAACTCAGTAATGTCCTCGTTTAAACAAATGCATTCAGGATTGTTGTATTTGTAAGATTCACAAAAACTTTTCTCGCGTTCTACGGCTAATTTTACTTTAAATCCAGCCGTTTTAAATCCGCGCGATAACCCTCCAGCTCCGCTGAACAGATCGATAAGAATTCTCTAATCACCGTCCAAAATCTAAAATACTATTTTTTAAAGACGTAACAATCTAAACTTAATAAAAACGCTATAATTGAGTAGTACAAAATCCATTCGATTATAGGGATTGCGATAACGCAATTTAAGACGAATAAAGCTAGTGGAACTACCAACCCGAACGCGCCTAACTTTCTCAAAGCGCATTTGTGAGATAAAACTATGTTTAACGAGAAAAAGAAGATAGAAACGACTATACCGGCAAAAGCGAAAAAAGCTGAAATTCCGTGATAACTATGTCCAGGACCGGCTCGATCTAAGCTAAAAATTCCCACAAAAACTAACCCGAGATTGCCAAGAACGCCTGAAACTAACCCGATTTTCGTAAATAATAAAGAATGCTTCGAGTCTTTGTACCGAACTTTTAATTTTTTGCTAAAACTAACGGTTACCGGCACGCTTATTAACCCCGCAAAAACGCAAAAAACGTCGTGCAACCAAGAAAAAGGAAACACAGCTTGGCGCCCGAGGTCGCTGATGTAGTGGGTTAAAACGCTGTAACCGAAAAAGTAAGCAGTTATTACGCTGGTAAAAAGACAAAACACGTAAAAAAAGCTACTGTACAACAAAAATTTGCCTAAGCGCTCGAAAATTAACTCCTTTAAACACTCTTTTGTTTTTAGCCCGAAACTTACTTCAGGTTCTAATTCTTGCTCGGTTATCACTCTATTCAACCTGCTAATTTGAAAAAAAATATCTATTCGATAAAACAAATCTCGAATATATAAATAAAAAAATCCAATAGTATAGACCATTTTTAAAATTCAAAATCAATCTGGATTATTAAGTATAATACCATTTTGTAGCATCTTTTGGTTTTTTCACTTCAGATCTATCTAACTCAGCTAATTGTTCCTCTTTTCTCTCGCAATAGTCGGCCTTTTCGTACTCCTCAGTGCCGTAGTAAGCAAATTTTAAATTACTCCACACCGTTCCGCTTTTATCGTCTATTTGAATTGCCCGTTTATAACACTCGATCGCTTTTTTATAATTCTGTCGTCTTCCGTATTCAAGACCTAAGTTGTTCCACACGGAGTCGTTGCGAGGGTTGACCTCTACAGCAATTCCGTACGTCTCAATTGCTTCGTCGCTCATGCCGAGATTTTGATACGCGTGTCCGAGCATAAACCAAACAAAATCGTCGTTAAGATTTAATTCTGAAGCCTTTTTCAGATATCCTAATGCCTTTTTATATCGTTCTTGATTTTTATAAAACATGCCTAAATCAAAGTTAGCAGTTGCATCTTGATCGTCTAACTCCAATGCCTTCTTAAAAAGCAACTCCGCCTTTGCGTAATGTCCGATTCTTAAATGACAAAACGCCAATAAGTTCCAATTAGACGCAAGTTCAGGGTCGATCTCTGCGATCCTCTCCAAATATGGAATGTTCTCCTCAAAATACCTATTTTCAAAGAGAACAGAGGAGATATCCTGTAAAAACTCAATATTATTAGGTTCTAACCTTAGAGCTTTCTCGAAACATGAAATAGCCTCCGCAGGCTGCAAAATTCGATTATAGATAAATCCCTTTTTTGCCCATTCTTGCGCGTTTTTAGGGATTAAACTCAAAACTTTATCGTATATTTCTTTTCTCTCGCCGAAGTAACTTTCTTGGTCTAAGCATTTCAACAATTTAAGATGTAATTCGGTTATTGATTCGTTCATCTAAATTACCTTACTCTTATATTCTTTTTTTTTTCTTTCTTATATTGATGCTTTTTAAAGTCAAGCTATAGCTAAATCTATTTAAAAGAAAAATTGTAGAAAAGTAAATGTTTGTTGGATTCCGTGCTAAATAGAATTAGAATATTTTAAAATTATTGCGATTTAAAGATATAAAAGGAAAAATGCTTAAAATTACTCGTATATAATAAAGATTCAAAATTGAATCTTAAACAAAGTTAGAACTCGCGATATTTTATTTTGTACGAATCTATCTCGAATTTCCCTTCTTGATATTTCTTGTAAAAATCTTCAAACTTAAAACTGCCAATATTATCTGTGTTTACGTTTACAACTTGATATAAAACATAATTTTCACTTTTTTCTTTCGCAAAATTGAGTTCTTTTTTACTAATGGTAAAATCTATATAATTATTTATCGACGCTTTTACTTCAATGAACAATTCTTTAGTATTATCGATTAGAAAAATGTCGTACGGTTCAAAAGACTCCTCAAATTCATTATTCCATACAACTCTCGCTATTTCCTTACCATTTTTTTCTAAATGAAAACCATTTTCCCATTCGTTGTTAATCAATTTCCCTTCTGGATATTTTTTTTCTAAATCTGACAGCAATACGTTATAGCAAACGTAACATTCTCCCCTCTTTCCAATATTACGAGTCAGCCTAAAATCATCAGTTCTGATTTTCACTTGGTTTAATTTTGATACTTTTGAATTATACAATTTCGATTTTTCTATTTTTTGAGGTCTTATCGGTTCCGGAAAGATTAATTTATACTTTTCTCGAAATAGTCTTTTAACATCTTTTCGGATTTTACTCTCTTTTTGCGCTAAACTATTTTCCAATAACTTGAGATAAAGTTCAATTTCCTTGTTTTGCAATAAATACTCTTCCATAAATTTCATCCTTTCGCTATCGTTTTTTTCAAAAAACTCATTTATCTTTTGTTTGGGCCATTTTTCAACCTCCATCGTGTATATATAATAATGTCCAAAATGTTCAATGTGACGATGCCATATTTTTAGAAAAACCTCAGGATGTTCTAATAGATTCTGAATGAACAATAGTCGTGGTTTCTTAGGAGGACTTGCGTTTTGAATTGCTTTAATAAAATCTATTTTCCTTCTTCCACTTGATAGGATGATGGAATTCTTCCTGCAATAATTTCTTAATTGTCTGGAAGTCCAGTGTTCGAGATATTCGTAATCTCTTTCAAGAATGTTGCGTAAAAAGTTATCTAATAGTATTCTTTCCGCAGGTAAAACTTCTATATCGCCTATACTCTCGTAATTGCGAAGACCTACCGATAAATTATTGGATAATCTAAATAATAAATAAGTTCCACTATTTTCACCATATCTTACATAATCAACTATTTCCATTTGAAAAAGGTTGTTTTTCTCAAAAGCACGTAAAAATGTAAGTATTTCAAGTATTCTCTCATATCTGTAATTAGCTTTATGGTGTTGTAGTATAGGTTGATCCCTATCCTTATGCTCGAATTTAGAGCGTAAATTAGATATGGTCTTTGAAAGAGAATATCCTCCGGAAAAGGAATGTCGACGAGTTTTCATTAAAAAGATTTCTTTACGTTCTCTATTTTTTTTAATCTCGTCAGGATATACGACATGCGAAATAAAAGAGAGTTCTTTAGGAAAATACGGTATCTTGTCAAACTGAACCAATTGGACTTTATTTGAATAGAAGAAGCGAAAAAATCTTTTTATTAAATTTGGTAAAGAATCAAATCTTTCTTTAGAATACACGCACAATTCTTTTTTATTTAACGACATTTCTTTTATGGCTACTTTCGAAAACTAGAATTCTTTTTATATTCTATAAAGAAAATTAATAATTTAATATTTTATTACTAACCAAAAGCAAATAATAAATAAAATAAGGTAAAAATTTGAAAAGGCTTAAAACAAGTCTAGATTTCTTATAATTTTATCTCGATTAGGGTCGTTATCGACTTGCTCCCGTGCCTTTGAAAGAATCTCTTCCCTGCTCATCTCGATTTCCTTTAAGGTTTTGTCCACTCCCTTCTCGTTGAACTTACCTTCTCGAATCATAGGGGTTAGGCGCTTCAAGGTAATCAACCACTTTTTTCTAATGCTTTGGTCTTGACGGATCAATTCGGCAAACTGTAGAGCGTACGGAAGGGCGCCAAACCTGTTCAAATCGTAAAAAAGGGCGGCGGCGATGACGTGGCAACTGGTCTTTAAAGTGCTCGAGTTTCCTTTTTTTACCAAGTTCTTAGATTCGATCAATTCAATTATTTCTTCTTCGATGTAGCCTATCACGTGAAAAGGTAATAGTATCCTAGGAACTTCGCAGTTCTCGAAATCTTCCGGTGAGAAGTAAAGCTTCCGATCTTGTTCGGTAAAGGGTTCTCCTCTAATAAAGTTGGGAATCCAATCGTGGATTATCTCGTCCCGAGGAATTTCGTAGAAATACCTTCTAATCTCGTCAGGGGAATAACCAAAGAGGATTACGTCTATATTGCGTTCCATCGCTTCTCTGACCACCAAACTGTGGACTAAATCGCCGCAATTATCGCACAAGTTTCTCGTTAGGGTTAGCTCGCCCGAGCCTTGATTCGTAAAAACCCATTGATATAACCTCCTAAAAGTTTCTTTAGCTCCATCGATTATCACGTGATCAACTTCTAGTTTTCCGAGCGTGTCTCTCACGTTTTCAAAAGCGACTTCTGGAATGAAACCAGAATCGATAGTTACCGCGAGCGGGTTAAAACCGTAATCGTGTACCATTTTATACAAAAGAGCCGTTGAGTCTTTACCTCCCGAAAACCCCACTATACAGTCGTACTTTCTCTCTCCTTGACGCGAACGCAAGTACTCAATTACGGAATTCCAATCCTTTAAACTTGCTTCCTTCGCTTCGCTTGTTATTTGAGTTTTCCACCAATTAGCGGTCTTATAAGTCGGGTCTTCGCAATAGTTGCAAACGCCTTCCGAATTTAGTTCGATCCCGAAAGAACCGTCTATTAAAACGCAATTTTTACATATGTGTTTTTGCTGCTGTTGCTTCATAAAACATCTCTCATTTATTTTTTTTTACTTACTATTTATGGCGAACTAAATAATTTGGCATCCTCACAGCGTCTCCTCTTATATCACCTGGATATTACACCCTTTCAAGAAGGTTTTTTCTCTCTTTAAATTCATGAAAAAACTTCAAATAACAAGGAACTCTCCCGATCAC
>JAUWBH010000008.1 GCA_030605085.1 Promethearchaeota archaeon
CCTCTGTGCGTAGATATAATATAATCATCCTCATTAATTGCAACACAAGCTCCGACAGCAATGGCTTCTTCGCCTATATATGTGTGAACTAAAGGTGATTTAATTTTTCCGGCATCTTTTGTAATTCTCTGTTCAAAATCACGAATCAATAACATCTTTTTATAAATGTTAATTAACTCGTCATGACTCAATTCTTTGGGTAATTCATCACTACTCATTCTTAATCACTCAATTTTATGGTTATAATAATTGAATTTACTTCTTCTTAATACAGATTTCTTATTAAATTTAATCTGATTTATTTTTTATTTTCTCTCCAATAAAGGAAATAAATAATTCCCTTGAAAAAGAAAAAGATATTAGAATAAGAGTTTCTTTTGTCTATCACTTAGTGTAAACTTTCAATTATGACATCTTTATTATAAGAACTACACGAAAATATATAAATGCCTCAAGTAAAATTTGATATTAAATCTCATATCCACAAGAAACGTTAAAAATTAAATTAAATCATTTGTTTTTATCTATTAAATTAGCTGTTTACTTCCCATAATGTATTAAATTCTTTCAGTAATAATTTATAAAGATATGTGTCTCTTTTACATTTCCAAAGTGGACTATAACCTCCTCTTTCAGAATAAAAATGTGGCATATATAACGCATATATATCGTTAATAGCTTCTGTATTTTTTATACAACCGGTCAATACTTGTTTAACTTGGATATTTTCGCTTTTATTTGCAATATCAGAAAAGAATTTGAAATTCTTATTAATTACATAACATATATCGTCATAGGAGACACCAGATAAATTTTCATTAATAATATGACGCAAAGAAGGATTTTCCGAGTGCATAAGTAAGATTTTTATTTTAGTACCCCCTTGAGCTTTATCAAGTAAGGTATCTTCGAAGTCTGCAATTCTTTTCCATCCATCTAAATTAAGTCCCATTAGATAAAAATTATCTTCTGTAATTTTTATAACATTTCCCCAATCTAAATGTTTACCAAAATTTTGTGCCATTTCAAAAAATTCATATTCATCACTTTGGGTAATAGAGCTAAGCCCTGGTATTTGGCTACTTATTTTCCAATTTACAGATTCCAAACTTTTAATATAATCAATAATTTGACTAATATAGACTTTTTCAAAGAGATTTCTTGGTTTTAGATCGTAAAATACACAGCGTAAATCCTTGATATCAAAAGGTAATTGATCTCCCTTTTGAAGTAATATTATGACTGGTTTATTCGCGGCTTGTGCAATAGCAAGCTCATAATAGACATTTGGATTCTTAAAGGTGAGAACAGCAACGCACATGTCAAAATTGAGTATAGCATCATACATTTGATTAGAGATCAATCCTGGTTCTACTATATGATCAGATCTGAAGGCTTTTATTCCACATTCATCCATAGCGGGCTTTATAATATAATCAAAAACATCATCTGCATGTTCTCTTTCTACTGAACCCTCTTCTCCTATTGGGCTTATCACAAAACATCTTTTCGTAGTTTTCATCCCTATTTATAAAATGATTTGTTTAATAATAATTAAGTCATTAAAATATTTATAAATATCATAACATTTTTATAGAATATCAATAGTCCAATCATATTAAATTTTAAAGGAAATTGTTAAAAATGCCGATTGTTCATGTAAATGTTTGGAAAGGTTTTGGAGAAGATAGAGTAAAAGTCTTAATTCAAAAAATAACTCAAGTATTTGTGGATTTGGGTGTACCACAACACGCTGTTGAAGTGGTTGTGCACGAAATTCCCAAAACTCATTGGGGTATTGGAGGAGAACCCGCTTCTGAAAAATTACCAAATGCAGGACCCAAATAATTTAAAAAATAAAAACAATTAAACTTCAAGATTACATATATGATAACTAATTTAGATCCTAAAATTATAGATGCCTTTGATAGGATAAGGAAGGTTTATTTATTAGAAAAATTTGAAAATCTTTCTGAAGGCACTGAAGATATATTAAAAAATAATATAAATAACGAAGATTATTTAATGAATACTAAATCTACAATAGAATTAATAATTGAATCCAGATATGAAAATAAAATCAGTGAATTTGAAGATCTTTTTGATTTAACAGATCTTAAGGAAGAATTGAGTTTAATTCGTGCATATATAATAGATTTACTTAAAGGAGATCCTGATGTGGAATGTATAAAGAGCTATATTGTTTTTAATATGGAATCGGGAACAGTAAAATTTGGATGGAATTATTCAATTTTTAAAAAAGATATCGAGTTAGTAGTTGGTCTATTCACAGCACTAACCTCCTTTAGTAAAGAGACAATTGAAAGACAATTAAAAGGCTTAAGCGTTGAGGGAATGGAATTAAAGCTGATTCCCTTTGAAAATAGCGCTTTAGCAATATTATTTATGTTAAGTAGATTACCTTCGCCCATTTTGATAAAGAGAATGAATCAATTTATGATTGAATTAGAAAGAGAATTTGGAGAGCTATTTATAACAAAGGATTATCTCGATTTTACTAACGACAGAAATGTGAAAAAAAAATTTTATAATTTTATGGCGCAAATTTTAAAATTTGATTTAAGCGAATTAACAGAAATGGAAGAAAAACATTAATTATAATTAATATTTAAAAATTTTAAAAGAAACATGAGTTCACGAGATTCTCTTAATTTATTACAGCAGAAAATTAAAAATTTTCAATATATTGCTAAAAATCAAATACCAAATCTAAGTAAATTTAATATTACGGTCATTAAACCTAACAATGAGACACTAGCAATGAAACTTTCCATGGTAATCTTTTTTTTAAGAAATACAATCAATGAAATACTAAAAACTAAAATTAAATTAAAAGATTTTAATAAATTAAATAAAGTTATTAAAAGGTTTTTTCAAAAATTTATTGATACTAACGAGTTAATTAATTTCGATAAAGGAGAAGAATTATTTAAGAAACTAAATGAAAATAATTCTATATCACCATTTAAAATTTTATTTTGCGATGTTTTTCGAGAAAAAATAAATAGGGATGTATTTGAAGTTAATTGTAATGAGTTAAAAGAAAGTATAAGTAATTTTAACAATTTTAAAGAAAAATTTAAAGAATTTCAACCTAAAATTTTATATTTTGAGACTTTAGGAGAAAAATTTGAAAAGTATCAAAAAATCTTAAATAGCGGAAATTTAAAAAAGATTAATGAAGAAAATTTGGAAGAATTTAGACTTTTTCGTAGTTTTTTTCCTTTAAGCCTGAACAACGAATATTTAATAGACATTAGAAATAGTAATATCATTAAGTTATAATAATTAGGATCATGGAATTTAGAGAAATCATAGAAATAATATTAAAAGAAATCGAAAAAAATAGCTATATCAAGATTTCAGAATTTCTAAAAAACAATAATTTAATGAAACTAAAAATAAAGGATTTAGTTGAAGAAATCGAAAAAAGTTATAATAAAGAATTAATTTTGGATTTAAAAAATACAGAAATTTATTCGTACGATTTAGTTTATAATTTTTTTAAACTGAAATTATTCAAGTTTTTGGAAACTGGAAACGATATAGATCTCAATTCCGATGATTTTAAAGGATTTAAACCGAATGATTTAATCAAGATTTTTAGTATAATCGATTCAGAATTTTTTAATTACTTATCAGATCATATTTAATTACATACAAACCCCATTCTTCTTGGAAAAAGCTTCTAATAAAAAAATGTCAGTCGAATAATAAGGGCGAAAAATTTAATACTGAGAAAGATGAACGTTCCGGGCTTTTGAGACTTTCCTTGAATTCGAAAGATATTACAGATATTACGGATATTAAAGGTCTAAGCGAACTAACCAATTTGGAACAATTAGATCTTAACTATGGGTAAATTAAAGGGTAATGGAAATTAGACGATAAATTAGCCAAAACTAAGGAAAAAGCATCAAAATCTGGTAATTATTATTCAAATTATATCTCTCTCAACTGGGGAAAAAAAAAGAATATGTCACTTTTAATATTAAGGATATCATTCTTGATTTACGACGAAGTTTTGATAAAAATATTATATAAATATAAATGTTTACATGTTGTATATGCATACTATAAAATAATATGGTGATCTCACCTTATAATTGAGTCTGGGAGGGTTGTCAAGTGAGTATAACCAAGCTCGAATTCTCGTAATGATTGTAGATTTCCAGATCTACAGATGTTCTAATGATTTAAAACTATTAAACGAATCGGGTAGTGATTTCAATTCATTATGATTAAAATGAAGATCGGTAAGAGATTCACAATTCATTAAATTGTTATTGAGAGATGTAAGTAAGTTCTCTCCATCCATACTCTAATATCTCTCTTCTCTTTCTAACTTCTTATTCTGAATGTCCCTTTTAGAACTAAATTAATTCAAGAATCTTACTTAATTTAATAGGATCAACCCGATACCGGGTTCCTAAACCTTCAAAACAACATGCTACGCGAATAAGGTAGGGATTCATATCTGAACAGTACAAAATTCCATCCCAATTTTCCCAATATGCCTTCTCTGAAGCGTTCAATCTATCGTTTAAGAGATCTTGCATTTGTTCAATAGTCCAATTGCGGACTTCCTCCTCGTGATCTTTCGATAATAATTTAGTATTTATTATCATGCAATCATCAGCTCCCCCTACTCTATCATTTTCCATGTAATAACTAGCCATGCCGTGGCTAGGGTGAAATACATCTTGATGATGACCACGTGTAGATAGCTTTACAACTCGCAAGGGAAAGTTTCTAGGGAGATCATCGATATCGACGCCAAATTCTAAGTGAAAAGATTTTTTCTTAATCTCAATAAGATCCTTGAGAATTTGTTCTTGATCTCTATTATCATAAAAATCGGGATGATCGTGGACATTTTCTAGATGTCGCTTTAAGGTATCCAGTTCAAATAGAGAAAATGCTGCTGTAAATTTGGAAACAAGTCTTATACGGTCTACCTTAAGCTTTTGCAGGGTTGTTGCATCTCTAAGAATAATTTCTCCGATTGACTGTCCAAGAGCAATAATTTTATTTCTATAAAAATATTCGTTAATCAGATGTTCCGAAATCCCAGTGTATTCTGATAATTTTTCTTCTATTTGTTTAGCGGTTATCTGACATATTTCTTCCTCTCTTGGCAAAATCGTGGGATAGGGCTGTCTGAAAATACTACAATAAATATAATCTGTAAATTCTTGAGGCGCAATTCTCTGCTCTACAATATTTTCCAATATTGATTCAATCTCATTATCTTCAAATCTTTTCAATATAGATATAACCGTTCCAGATCTATGACGAGCACTCAATGATAGCTGCAATGCGATAAGGATGAGATGCTTAGGTTCAAAAAATACCCAAAAATTTGAGAAATAATTTACATCTTCATGCATGCTTCTTAATATTTCTGGAATAATACTTTCACCTCTACCACCGAATACTCTACAAAGTTTGAATGCTATGTGGTCTTTTACAATTATGCTTTTTTTTAATAGTTCAATTGTCTTTTGAGAGGTTAAATAGTCAACAAACATTGAAAGATTATTTTTAACGTAATTACCAACAATTTCCTCCGCGTTTCGAATAAATGAAGTTTTTTTTATCTCTGATTGCGTTATATCCTCTCTAACATATCGAAACATGAGAATTAATAGTTGAATAGCTTCCTCGGGAGATGTGGGATTTTGATGCTCGCCCCTTTTTAACTCGAATATATTTTGTAAGTCTGGTAGCGATAAGGCTTTCGCGATTTCTTGAAGAACATCTTTTCTAGGCTTCCAAATCAAAGAATCTTCATCGTCATGATCTAGACTATACAATACAATATCACTAAGTAACTCAAGTTCAAAGTTTATTCCCTTCCTTTTTTTTAGTTCAATATCTTTCAATAAACGTGTAACCAGAGCTTCTAAAGTAAGAGTTTTTTTTTTATTAACTCCTTTTTTCAAATTCAAATCGGTATCGTATCCGTGCCAGAGAACGAATTTTTTCAATGATTGAAATTCGTAATCATTTGCTAAGGCTTCGTGAAAAATCAATTCTAAGGTATTATGGTTCATTCTTCGCTCTAATATGTAAGAATGTCCAAATCGGCCTTCAAAAACGGCACAATACAATTTCATTTCATCCCGATTTAATTTACTATCGCCATCTATATCGTATCTGTTAAAAATCTCCTTAACGGCACGGGTGAATTTTGGGTTCCATGTCTTTCCTTTAAAGCACTCTATTTGAGCGAGTTTTTCTTTTAATTCCCATCCTGCTTCTGTGTTGTCCCAATAAGCTGTAGAATTCTCGTAACCTCGTATCTTTTCCTTGAGTTCTAATACCTCCTCATTCGGACGTATCTTGAATTCTGCCATGTTATTACCAACATCCATTTCCCAAGTCATGACATAAGGATCTAAAGGATCATTATAGAACATTTGAATAACTCGCAAGTTTAAAGTTTGATAGGTTTCGTGCGCAGGATTTGCTTCTTTAAGAACCATTGTATCACTATTTTCATCCATCTCGTATCCGTGAGCGATTAAACCATCTATAGCTTTTTCTTGATAATCCTTAGATTGAGCTATTCTATCCTCGCAAAATTTCACCATACCTTTGATTGGAATGTTACCCCTGAAAGTCGTAAAACTTCCCTCCCTTATTTCTGTTATATCTTTGGCCTCGTATTTTGGATCTTTATATAATTGCTTGACTAATCCAACATGACCTGTGGTGTGTCCAGGCCCAAAAAAACCTTGAAGGAAACAAAAGGTCTCTTTAGGTTCTAAAATATCATCTTCGTTAATGTCGTATCGCGTGATGACTTCTTCTATGTAAAAAAGAATTTTTTCATAGTTCATTGTGATTGCTCTTAAATTTTTTAGAGATCTACTTAATATCTATTTAGACTGTAATATTAAAAAATTTCTTAGAATTTGAATAAATTTGGTATACCTTATATACACTTGCTATACCATGTATACCATATGAGTAAAAATACCACTATAAAAGTATCAAAAAAAACTCTAGAAAAATTACATAAATTAGCAGGAGAAATGGTTTAACAAATCTCTCAATTATAACTTTTCTCCTTTTATTTCTTCCTCGTATTTTTTTCTTCGCTCAGTTAAGTATTCTGGAATCGGAACATCCCACCACCCCATTGCGGGACTACCAGTATAAGGAAACCCTCTCTGTACTTTAATCTCTATGACAGCAGGCTTTCTAGACTTTGCTGCTCGTTCTAAAGCGGGAATTATTTCTTCTTTTTTGGAGATCTTTTCTGCGTAACAACCAAATGCTTCTCCTATCTTTGCAAAATCAGGAGAGTAAGTATTTCCATTTTTATCTTCAAAAGCTGTACCATAACCTCTATCTTCTCCAAATGCCGCTTGTTGTAAGTCTTTAATCGCAATCCAGCCATGATTATTTATTACAATAAAGAAAATGTTATCCAAACCTAATTGAACCGCAACCGAAATCTCAGATATAGTCATCATAAAATCCCCATCACCTACAAGCGCTGCTACTTGACGATTAGGCTTACCAATATCAACTGATCCTATCTTCGCTCCAATTGCTGCTGGAACAGAATAGCCCATAGTCGAGAATCCTCCTGCGGTTAAACAAGTTTTTGGCTCGTAAAACTCTAATTCTTGCAGCATCTGGGCTTGTACATTTCCAGAACTAGTAACTATTACAGCATCTCTGTCGAAGAATTTTCTTACTTCTCTTAGCACTGTAGAGATCATTACTGGGACTTTTGTATCGTCTCTATGCTTATCAAGAAATTCAAACCATTTCTTTTTTTCATCTTGAATTTCCTTAAAATAAGCGGTATTTTCATAGTCTTTAGAATAACCTTCAGCGTTTAAATCGTCTAAAATTTGGCGCAAACAAGCCTTAGCATCTCCATAAATTCCCACGGTAACAGGATAGTTCTTACCTATCTCATGAGGATCGAGATCTATTTGTATAAGCTTTGTTGGAGGAATTGAAAAGCTCACCCCATATTTATAAGAACTGGCCGTTTCGTCAGCAAATCTGCAACCAACAGCTAAAATAACATCAGCTTTAGTTGTCATTTTTAATCCTATAGTGGTACCTTTACTACCTGCACTCCAACAAAATAAGAGGTGATCATTAGGAAAGCTGTCTTTTGCCATCATAGTAACTACAACTGCTGCTCCTATTTTTTCTGCTAATTCCTTGACCTCATCAGTTGCTTCTGCTGTTATTACTCCCCCACCTAAAAACAAAACTGGTCGATTTGCCCCTTTTAATAAATTAACTGCCCTTTTAATTTGTTCTGGATCTCCTAGAATTCTTCCTTGTGATCGCCTTTTCAAAGGTTCAGGAATATCTGTATCAATGGCCGTTGCTTGCACATTTATTGGCAAGTCGATATGAACCGGACCACGCCGTCCCGTAAGCATTTGATTGAAGGCTCTTTGCATTATCGTTGGTAATTGAGAGACATCACTAACTTGCCAACTTCGCTTAACAATCGGCTCTAAAATACGAGGCATATCTGAGTCTTTTGTTCGCTCAATTTCTTGTAGGACTCCCTTACCTCTCATGTATGTTGCTGTATCTCCCGTTAAAACTAACACAGGAAATGAGTCTACATATGCATCGGCAACACCAATAGCTGTATTGACAGCCCCAGGACCTATGGAAGTAAACACACAGAGAGGTTTCCCTGTGACTCTGTAATAACCAACAGCAAGGTGTACAGCAGACATTTCTTGCTTACTTTGGATTAAGGTAAGTTTATCTTTATCACGGAAGAATGCATCAACGAGGGCTAAATTTCCATGTCCTGGAATCCCAATGACATACTTTACCCCTTCCTTAATTAAATATTTTGAGATGATTTCTCCTCCAGTATATTTTGCCATAATAAACAATCCAATACAGTTTTTTTAATTAAATAAAAATTATGAAAGGAACATTTAAAACTTTAATATATGAAATAAATCTATTTTAGAAAATGAAGTAAAAATTTTTTTTTATAGAGAAATAGACGGATAAATGTTGACTTAATATAGATAATTTATAAAATAATACAAAATCAAAACCTTTTTGAAATATTAGTTTTTAATAATAGACTACAAAAACACCAAAGGAAGGTATTGTCCAAATGAAAATCTGTCCTAAATGTCAGAAAATAATACCTCACTACGAACAAAAAAAGGCTGTTGTATTTACTCCCGGCAAAATAAAAAATAGGATTTTCTATGGTAATGAATCTTATTATTACCATAAAGAATGCATTTAAAATAAAGAGATTCTACTCCATCTAAAAAATTTAAGTGGTAGGAATGAATTTTTTTCCTCTCTTTATCCAAGTTTTTATTAGCTAAATCTATTATTTCGTTGAATCAGTAAAAATCATATCTTTACTGATTATTTGCCAAGTTCTCCAACCGTTTGCGACCTTTTCTTTAGCTTCTTTAATAAATTCGTTATACCCGATTTCACGGCACTTCTTCAAATTTAGGGCAGTATCTCGACTATATCGTTTACAGATCATTTTCGTCATGGTTCCTTTATCAGACATTGGTACTGGATTCGAACTTATGTGAGGACAAGGAGTTTCCAATTCTGGATCGTAGTCATTACATTCAGCACAGGTCCAATAACCTTTAGATTTGACACAATTTGCGATCCCGCATATTTTTGAGGGTCCGCCACCGTTATAACATCCAGGACAATTTCCTTGTTTATTCGCTTGAATGAATTTTTTTAGCGTTTTCAATGTGCTCCTTATTCCTTTGAGATTTAAACCAAGGAATGGGCCAACATCTAACATATTCCAGCCTTCCCAAATTTTTTGAAGATTTTTTGCGGCCTCTAATGACTCCCCAATATGTGTATCACATCCAAAACACAGGATCCCACACGGAGAAAGAATCCCTCTATCGTCATCCTTCATATCATCTAATTTTAAACTCAATTAATTATCACCTATTTAATAAATAAAGTAAAAAATTAATTCTTTGTTTTTTGTTGTTTAGGTGTAATGCGTATGTTGAATGCGATATTATTGTCAAGTGTTTTTGGATCAAGTCGAGCCACATCCTTAAATGGAGAGGAGGGAGAATCTCTTTTTTTAGAGCTTTGGAGTAAAATCTATGGATTGATTTCGCTTTATAACAGCGGTATTCTTTCAGAAATCAATGATACTCATAAAGAAATTATTGAAAAAATAGTAAAAAGAACTATTATATCACTTACTAAAAATGATTGAATACAATTGGAAAATGTTTAAAAAACCAAAATCAGAAATATTAAAATTTATCTAATTTTTTACTATTTTAACTTCATATAATTTCAGCAAACAAATTCTTTGCTGATTTATATAAATTATTTTCATTTGATAACTCTAATAAATTTTCGCCTATTAGATTGACTTTACTAATTTCTTCATTATAAGGTAGTGTTCCGAGAAATTTTACGTTTTTTTCTTTAAGCATTTCTATTTCTTTAACTAATATATCATTCATATCTTCTGGAAATCGATTTCCAAGAATTAGAACATTTTTAAAGTCTAATTTAACTTCTTTACTCACTTCTATAATTCTTTCCATAGTGTGAAAACCCATCTTACTCGCATCGGTTACAATTATCAAGTCAGAAATATCTTGTCCCGTTTTTCTTGCAAAATATTCTAACCCTGCGGGGGCATCTATTAACACAATATCGTAATTTTTTGATAATACATCTATAACATGCTTTAAAGTATTATTTACGCTGCAATAACAGCCCTCTCCTTCACTTCGGCCCATCTCCACTAAATCAAACTCGTCCATTTCTATAAGCGATTCAAAGAATTCCGATTCAATGATTTGATTTTTTGGCACATCTAAAGGTATTTGTCTTTTTTGTATTTTTTCTTTAATCACAGTCATTTTTCCGCCGATGGTTTGATTAAAATGGATTTCTTTTCCAATTAAATCCCCGATATTGGCATCTGGATCTGCATCGATAACTAAAATATCTTTGTACTTTTTTGTTTCTAAAAGATACTTTAGCATTAGAATTAACATTGTAGATTTTCCCACTCCGCCCTTTCCACTAAAAGAAATAATTTTTGTAGCCATCTTTAACTTTTCTTCCTTTTATAATTTATTTAATTCTATTTCAAAATAGATATTCTTAATTAAAGGAAATTGAATTAGGATTAAAAATTTATTATCTATATTTTAAAAAGATAATGAGAGTTCTATTAAAAAATTAAAACACATTTAATAAGGGAGTTAATAATAAATAAGTTAAGCTCTTTGTTCTTGGCGATAGACGGGGGTTATCTTGAATGTAAATTCGTCGAGCGTGAAGATGGGCGCCCTCTTTGTGGTTGCTCTCTATACACAGGAACAATTTTAGATGTAAATTCTTCGAGCGTGTAAGGAAATTCGTCTTCGCTAGAGATTTTCCCAAGTTCAAGCATAATTTGTTTTGCTAATAACCAAAATGCCAAGCCAAGCGCTTTTTTACCTCGATTGTTAGCGGGAACCGCAAGATCTATTCCAGTAAGCGTGTCATCAGTGTCAAACAGAGAAACAACCGGGACACGAGCTAATTGAGCTTCACGCAAAATTACTTTATCGGCGTGTGGATCAACTATTACTACAACTGATGCGTCTTTAACATACGTATCAATTATGGGATTAGTTAAGGAGCCTGGAATAAAGCGCGTTGTTACTGCTCTACATCCAAGAGTTTCACAAAATTTTGCAACAGGTTCTTTGCCATATCGTCGAACTGAACAAACGATTACTCTATCGCTTCCTTCTTCTACAAATTTACTTAAGAATTTTGCGGCTATTTTAAGGCGTTCGTCCGTTTGGGTTAAGTCTATAACATATAAGCCGTAATTAGTTTGTCTATAAATAAATCGTCGAGCGTCTCCGGTCAATAATTTTGTCCCTATGTGAATGCCACAGGAGAGATATTGCTGCTTCTGTGCTTCTTCTTTATCTAATAATATAGCATCTTTTTTTTCTTCGATTTGAGCCTCTACATCTGTGTCCAAGAGCCCCAATTCTTCTTCTAAATCTAAATCATCTTCAAAATCATCAAGATCTTCTATACCTTCAAAATTAGCAAGATCAGTCTCTAAATCCGATGTATTATTTTTCTCGCTATCTTGTTTTTTCTTTGCCAATAAATAAACCTTTGATCAATATTATAATAATTCTTAAAAGGATTAATAAGATTAAAATTTTGAGATAATTAATTAAATCATGTAAATTATCAAAACAATAATTTTTAAAATTAATTTTTTTAATAATTATCTTTAATATTAAAGTTCTAAATCATTTCTTAACTTTTCATAACCGCACGGTCAATTTTATATTTATCTCCTAAGGATGTTAAATTCTTATAAGCTAAAACTTAAACTTAATAATTAATTTTTTAATTATAATGGTAAAAGAAGAATTATCAGTAATTTTACCCGATCCGGAATATGCTTTAGATTTATTAAGAAGATTTAAAGTTCCTTTCTCAGTTCGTCGTCATTCAATTAAAGTAGCAGAAAAAGCTTTAGAAATCGCAAATAAAATTAGAAAAGTAAAAGTGGATAAAAATTTAATAGAGATTGGCGCACTATTACACGATATTGGGAGGTCTAAAACGCATGGATTTCGACACGCGTTAATAGGCGGTAAAATCTTAAGGGAGAGAGGTTTTCCATCAATATTAGCTCGTATTTGCGAGACACACATTTTAGGTGGATTGGATAAAGAAGACGCTAAATCTTTAGGATTACCTTCCGAAAAAGATTTTCTTCCTGAAACTTTAGAAGAAAAGATTGTATGTTTAGCAGATAAACTAATGGCAGGAAGAAGAGAGGTCTCGATTGGAGAAAGGTTTCGCATTTGGTTTAGTAAATATGGAAAAAGTAAAATATTATTGAAATCTAAAGAGAGAATTGAACAAATTCAAAAAGAGTTAGAAGACTTAATGTAAGATTTTATTTTGCTAGTTTTTTCTTTAATTGGTTTAAAATTCCCCCTTCTTTTAAAATATCATATAAAAAATCAGGCAATTTTACGAACTCAAGTTTCAGATTTTTGCTCCTATTTAAAATGGTACCTTCTTTAAGCGAAATTTCTAAATTATCACCTTTAGAAAAAGTTTTCTGGTCCCAATTCAGCGTTATCCCCGGTAATCCGCTATTTATTAAGTTCCTAAAGTAAATTCTCGCAAAAGATTTGGCTATGATCGCTTTTATTCCAAGAATATTAAAAACATTAACGGCTTCTTCCCTTGAACTTCCAGTTCCGAAGTTTTCGCCGGCAACTATAATATTTCCATTAGCAACATTTTTTACAAAATACGAGTCAATAAATTCAAGGGTATGTTTTGCCATTTCTTGAGGATCTCTCATAGTCAATGTATGACTTGGAACAATATCGTCGGTATTGATATCGTCTCCTAAAATATAAGCAAATCCTTTAATTGTATTGTCAATCATTATTTCTTCAAGAAAATTAAGCTAAAAAAATTTTAAAATTCTTATATATTATATTAACAATTTTTAACAAATTTAATAAAATTAATGAAGATATATTCTAATTAGGTATAAAAAAATGTCGATATTAGGAATTGATTACGAAAAATGTACGAACTGTGGTACATGTTTAACTGCTTGTCCTTTATTTAGAAGGAAAGGTAAAGACAAGGTTGTATTTCAAAATATACAGAATATTTGTAATTTATGCGGTCATTGTATTGGAAAGTGTCCCGATGACGCTATACTATATGAAGGTATAGGAGAGGCTTTTGCCTACGAGGGCGTTGATAAACCTGAAAAAATAGCGTCTTACGATACAGTGTATAAAATCCTTCGGGCAAACCGTTCTATTCGAAGTTATAAAAAAGAAAAGGTGCCTGTAGACATCTTGAAGAAGGTTTTTGAAGTCATGAGCCATGCTCCTACGGGAGGTAACATGAGAACAGAAAAATTTTCAATTCTGTCAGATAAAGAAAAGATCAAAAAGTTATCGGACGCCGTTCAGGAAGAATTGCTTAAAAATCCTATGACAAGCACCAGATATAAAATATTATTCAGTATTCTGGAAAAATTGTTTTATAGTCCCGTTTTTTTTGATGCACCTCACGTGATTTTCGTTTCCTCACCAATAGATTTGGATAGTGAGTCAAATAATATTGGAATTATAATTACTTATGGAAGGTTAGCCGCACAGGCACTTGGTTTAGGTACTTGCTGGAATGGATTAACCCAAGCAGCAATGATGATGAATCCTGAAATAAAAAAGTTGGCAGGCATCCAAGGTAAAAAAATAGGGGCTTTTATCGTTGGATATTCAAACGAAATTTACTATCGTTCTCCCCCACGTTCTACAAAAGAAGTTGAGGGCTTAGAAGAGTGAGTCTTAGTCTGAAATTTTATAAAGTTTTAACCATTATATTGTATTGTCAAGGTGAAGAAAGAATATGTTAGATCCAAAAATAAAAGAGCAACAATTAAAAATAAATCCGGATTTGGCAAAATTACTAGAAATAAGAAACTCATTGAACGAGAAAGCACTAGAGGCGTTTACAAAGAAAAAAAGTCTTGAAGGAGTTTCTGTGAGCGAAGCTCTTAAAAATAACGATTTTAAGTTAATATGGGAACTCTCACGTTATCTATCTGAATATGTAACCTCTAATGCGTACGATCCCTTCCCTAGTGATGCTAAATTCGAACGAATTGACGCTAATGGTGTACCAGCAGAGTGGGTTACTAACCCAAATGTCGCGGATCGTCAAATACTTTTTCATTTATTTGGTGGTGGTTATGTTATGGGAACTCTTGATACCAGAAGAAGAATACCTTTTCTTATAGGGCGTATGTCAAAGTTGCGCTGCTTAAATATCGGATACCGCCTTGCGCCAGAACACCCGTTTCCCGCAGCGTTAGAAGATTCCATCAAAGCTTATCGTTGGTTACTTTCTTCTGGAATTACAGCAGAAAATATAATAGTCACGGGGGCCTCAGCGGGTGGAGCTTTGGCTATTGCAACTATTTTGAAATTGCAAGAATTAGGAATTCCTTTACCTGCAGCGGCCGTCCTCCTTTCCCCATGGGTTGATTTAACAATAACCGGAGAATCCTTAAAACGCAATGCCAAATTTGAACCAAATATTACGTTGCCAATGCTAAGAAATTTAGCTATGGCTTATTTACAAGGCAAAGATCCGAAAACACCTCTGGCATCTCCTCTTTATGCAAATTTAGATGGGCTCCCTCCGATACTCATTCAAGCAGGACAAGTTGAAGTACTATTAGACGATTCGGTCAGATTAGCTGAACGTGCAAAGGCGGCTGGAGTTGAGGTAAGCTTAGAGATATGGGAAGGAATGACCCATGTATTTCAGAATTTTGGCGATACTCTACCCGAAAGTCGACAAGCAGTTGAAAATATTAGCAAATTTATTCAAAGAATTTTCAATTAGAGTCCTATCTCTTTTTCGTTTACTAATTGTAAAAACAATTCTATTTTGGATTGAAAAACAGAATAAAAAATAAAAATAACTAAGTGAATTATTCGTTTTTTGAGAATTTACAGAGCTATAAGTTCAGCAAAAGAAACATCTCTTAATTTTGGAGCTTTTTTAGGAACAACATCCCTAACTTTTACCATCTTAATTGCGTCTTTGGGACAATTTGCCGCGCATACTCCGCAACCAATGCACAATTCTTCCTTTATAACCATCTGTTCGTCGGAAGAATCTGGTTCTATTGGCCACTTATGATATATTGCTTCACTCGGGCATTTTCTCATACAAGTTTCGCATTTAACACAGAGTTCCATGTTAATTTTAGGAGCATAATTGGAAATATGAACACCTTTAACATGAATTAATCTGGCGGGATACAACGCACCACAATGGCAACTACAACAATTACATACGAATATTCCTGATTCTGAGCTTCCAAAAACAGTGTTATGTACAAGCCCCGCTTTCTCAGTATCTTTAAGAAACTGAATTGCCTCTTCTTTAGTCAAAATACGAGCATCATCGCACATATTAGGAACCATTTGAGCGGCCATTCCAACTAAAAAGCATCCCATCGCAGCTGGTGCACATTCACAAGGTTCTCCGGTCAATTCACCGATTAAACGACACTGGCAAGGGATAACTGCAAAATCTTCATTATCATCTATCAATTGTTTCACTAGTTCGTAAGGGAGCGCTTGAGACTTAACATCTAACGATTCATTAATTTCGATTAATTTCTCCTTAGCCTCGTAGGGAAGTAATGGTCTGAATACTTTGTCTTTACTTTCATAAGCTTCTGCTGGTGCAATTTTCTTCATGATATCACGATACAGTTTAGCGGCTTCTTTCTGATTCTCTTCAGTATCTTTTCTTATAATATAATATTTCTCGAAAATACCCGGCAATAGCGGAATCAAACTATATCTCGCACTTTTCTTAGCTAGGGTCCCAATCCTTACCGATCGAGCTAAAATTTGCTTAATCTCATTCTTCGGAATGCCCGTTTTTTCTTCCAACTCCTTTGGTGAGATCCAATTACCGACCTTCTCAAAATGAGAGAGAATCTTTATTTCTTCTCCGTTCCAGAAAACTTTCATTAATTTAATTATGGTTTTATGTTTAGGGGCATTTATGGGACCTAATACTAAATTTTGTCTTACTTGTTCATAATAATCTATTTCTGTCATTAATTAAAATAAAATTGCTTAAAATAAATATGCAATGATTTAGTTTACAATTGACAAAAAAGTGTAAGTTTACTTAAATATAGACAAGGATGTAAGCGATTAAATACATATATAAAAGTCTAAAAAAAATCGTATAGCGGGCATATTAATTATAATATTATGTTGTATAACACAATTACTTCAAATATTTACTTATTACTTAATAAAGTATAAAAATCGAATTAAACTGATTATAATATCTATTTTTTAATAAATATTATCACCATATTATACCTTTGCTTTGGCAGTAAACTTCTCTAAATTCCATAGCGTAGCAATCTTCTCAGATGGATGCTTAAATTGCTGTAGATATTCATACAACACCGCATGTAACTCATCAAGTGTTTGAAAGTATTCATTTGTGTTCACATCTTTCTTTATATCACGCCATAATAGCTCGATCGGGTTAAAATCGGGAGAATACGGGGGGAGAAATATTAACTGCAACCGATCCGCATTTTTCTTAAGGAAAAACCGTAATTTTTTCGCATGATGTGCGCGCGCATTGTCCAAAACGAAGTAAATCTTCCCTGGTATCTGAACATGTTTCAAGAGTCCTTTTAAAAATCGAAGGAATTGTACCGCATCTAAGGTCTTAATTTCAGCAAAAAAACCTGTATGATTCGTTACATCAATTGTTCCAATCAAGTTAAGACGCTTCCGACCACTATCTACCAGAATTTCCGGTCTCTCCCCTTTTATCCACCATATTTTACACAATCTACGATTAAGCTCTATAGAGGTCTCATCTCCAAAAAGAAGTGCGTCTCCTGGTTTCATATTCATAAGGAGGTTAACAAAATCTCTTAAAAACAATAATCTTTTTTTTTATCAGCTTTGGCAGGTTTCGGGCGCGGAGTCACTAATCGGAGATCCATTCGATGGAGGAGCGCATATACCCCGCTTCTCGTCATTTCGATCCCGAAGTTCTTCTTGATATGGCAACGGACTGCTTTCCCATCCCAGTTCGAGAATTTATATCCTAATTTCCTCGGTGGTGTTAATATATCCGATTTTAGGCGTGATATCTTCTCACAGTCCAATTTTGATGGGCGTCCTGAACACTTTGTCGGGGATAGAGTCTTTATGCCATCCTCATTATAACGGTCAATCCAATTTAATATTGTGTCTGAGTGAACACGCAATATATCTGCCACCTCATCGACAGGGGTAAGGTCGCAGAGGAGAGCCAGTGCGTGATATCTTTTTGCCATCCAAGCATCTCGTTCATGCTTATAGAGTTTCCAGAACGCGCTCGCCGGATCTTTTTCCAATAAATTTTCTATTGAACTCATAGTTAGGTGATATTGTTATAAAAGACAAATATTAATATGTTATCAACATAATATCCATACAAAAAAAGTTATTGTAATCAGTTTAGTTAAAAAAGTAAAATTCACTATTAGAAATAAATACGAAAAAAGCAAAAAAATAGTGTTCAAACATGGAAGCATTAATAGTGTATGGTAGTCCTCGGCATAAAAAATCGGCCTCATATCATATTGGACAGAATTTTGCGAATGGATTAAGAAGAGCTGGTGTTCAAGTAGAAGAGATTATGCTCTCTAAACAAAAAATTAACCATTGTATGGGATGTTTCACTTGTTGGACGAAAACTCCTGGAAAGTGTATTCATAACGATGATATGGTCAATAATTTGCCAAAATTACAAAAAGCTAACCTCATTGTATTTTCAATACCCCTTTATATCTATAATGTCACTGGTCTTTTAAAGAATTTCTTAGATCGGCAAATACCATTATTAGAGCCATATTTAATTGAAAAAGGAGAGGCAACATCTCATCCTAGACGAGGAGTTCCTAAAGACCAAAAAGTATTTCTAATTAGTGTAGCGGGGTTTCCAGAATTGTCTCATTTTGATGCTTTGGTCACCTTATTCAAGCAAATATATAGAGGCGGCAAATATATTGGTGAAATTTTGATTCCTGGAGCGGAACCAATGAGCATGGATGCCTTTCAGGATAGTTATAAAGAATTATATGAAGCGGTTGAACAAGCGGGATTTGAAGTTGGTAAGAATGGCGTTATTTCTAAAGAAACTCGAAAGGCAATTACGGATAAGACTACATATACTGACGAAGAAATTAAGGTATTTAGAGAGATGGCAAATAAATATTGGGATTCAATGCTGCCAAAAGATTATAGCAAAGTTAAATTGGAAACAACAGACATGGAACCTCTAAAAGCCACAGATGATGGAATGTCGGCTTTTTTCGCCGGAATGGCACAAATTTACAACCCTAAAGCTATTCCTGGGCTTAAGGCAGTAATGCAATTTAACCTAGATGATGAGAAATATTGTCTTGTCATTAATGAAAATGAATGTACGGCTTATGAAGGGTCATATCCAGAACCGACCTTAACGATAATCTCACCAAGGGATGTTTGGGTAAAAATTTCATCTGGTGAAATTAGTGGAGCAGCAGCTTTTATGAAAAAATTATTTAAGGTTGAGGGCGATATGAGTTTATTGATAAAAATAAACAAATTGTTCTCACAATAAGATTTTAAATAATAATTAGAATGGGTAATCGTATAACGACAAGTCATCAAGAGGAATTGGATAATAAGTTCCACAATCAATGCATCGAAAAATAAATTGTTCCTCTGTCTCATCCCAATATTCTATTCTAATGCTATTACATATCTCACACTCTTTTGGAACTCTTGCTAATATCTCATTCGTTAATTTTCCCATTTAATTATCACCTACTTTTTTAGTTCTTTCTATTATTTTATTATGCATGTAAAAATACATTATTTAGGATCAAAATAGAACTTATAAAAATTGTGATCACTTTTTAACGAAAATAATAAATATGTTATTTTTGAAAAGACAGAAGGATAGACTCTGATTTTACAAAACCTTACGAGGATCAGAAATTTTTCCTTTTAATGCTGAGGCCGCAATTGTGGCAGGAGACGCTAAATAGACTTGAGAGCTTGGATCTCCCATCCTTCCAACGAAATTTCTATTTGTGGAACTAATGCAAATTTCATCTGGTCCCAATACGCCTAGATGCCCTCCTATGCAAGGACCACACGTAGAATTTCCAACTACTGCACCAGCTTTAATAAATATTTCAATTAATCCCTCTTTTAAAGCCATCTTAAAAATCTCTTTGGATGCAGGGATTACAATTAATCTTGTGTTTGGATGAACTTTTTTACCCCTTAAGATTTTGGCTGCAATGCGTAGATCTTCCATTCGACCGTTGGTACAACTTCCAATGAACGCTTGATCAATTTCGAATCCTTCTACTTCTTCGATTTTAGCTAAATTACTTGGATTAGAAGGTTTTGCTACAACAGGAGTTATGACTGACAGATTATAATTTAATACCTTTTCGTATATTGCGTCATCATCGGGAATTACAAATTTATATGCGTCATTTGTTCTATTTTGTAACCATTTTTCGAGCTTTTTATCTGGTAAGAATACACCGAATTTTGCTCCAGCTTCAACCACCATATTTGAAACTGTCATCCTCCCATCAATTGATAAAGAGCGAGCCCCTTCTCCGTGAAATTCCAAGGATTTATATATAGCACCTTTAGTAGAAAGATCTCCAATCAAGGTTAATATAAAATCTTTCGACATTACTCCTTTATTTAATTCTCCAACCAAATTAATTTTAAACGATTCTGGAACTTTTAACCATAATTTTCCCGTAGCGAAAACAACGGAGACATCTGTTGCTCCTATACCAGTAGCCAAGCAATTAAATGTTCCGTAAGTGGTCGTATGGCTATCAGATCCAACAATTAACATTCCAGGTCTTGCGAAACCAAGCTCTGGTAAAACTTGATGGCAAATACCTTTATCCATTCCCATATTATGTATGAATTTATATTTTTTAGCAAATCTTCTACAGTCTTGATGCATTTGAGCTGCCGAAATAGTAGGAGCAGGAACCCAATGGTCCAATATAAAAAATATTTTGTCTGGATTCCAAACGTAATCAATTCCTAGTTTTTCGTATTCTTTATGAATTCTACCTCCTAATTGTTCGTGAACCATTACTAAATCAATGTTGCAATCAACAAACTGTCTTGGTGATATTTCTTTTAGATTTGAATGATCTAATAAAATTTTTTCGGCAATTGTATTAGTTTTGCTCACTCTTCCTCACATAACATTTCTTTATTTTCACATATAATTTCATAATCCTTTTCAAGTAATAAGATTGCAGTCCGAATAATCATACACGCTTCTAATAATATTTGAGGATCTACTTTATCAGGTGTATCTACCTTATTATGAGCATATTTAGCGGCTGCTCTAGTTGCGATATCAACAGCGTCGTATTTTCTTAAATGAAATGGAACTGTATCTGAATGTGCACCAGTAGTAACATGAAATCCGCGAAATCTTAAATTTTCTTTTTCTGCCGCTATTTTTAAATACTTACCTAATAAGGGAGATATTTTTTTCCGAGGGAATATACCATAGGATTTTAAATATTCAACTTTATTCTTTTTCTTTTTATGTTTTGCAGAGGATACAATCTCTAAGTTTATCTGGAATACTCTACCTTTAATGAATAGCGATTCGTGATTATTCACAAAAATCCTTGAGCCCATAGTTCCCAATTCTTCTGCGGAAAATTGACAAAACCATAAATTGAAATTATCTAATGGAGGTCTATTGTTAAAATAAGACGCTAATTCAAAAACAATTGACATTCCAGAAGCATTATCCAATGCGCCGGGTGATTTATTATGCGTATTAAGGAACATCAATATAATATTTGAAAAAGAAATTATAATCGTTAATCCCCAGATGCCAATGTGTACTATTAGAGCTTCTAATTGTACAATTCCTAGATTATACAAATGTATAGCAGTATAAAAACCAAAGAGTAGAATTCCGCTAAATAACATTACTCTATATAACACAATCCTCCACGAAGTTCTTAAAGTCTGTGATTTTGAATCTAAATGAGCAGAGATTACAATATTTCCAGCTTTATTAGTATCTCTTAATTTAGCAGGAATTTTTACAAATACATTGGTAGCTTTAAGCATCTCGCCATAATATTTTCCCCAAAATCCAGGATATTCAGGGTGCTTTAATCCTCTTAAAATCATGAAGAGAAGGAATGCCATTCCCGCTATTACAACTATAGTAACAATAGGATAAATATATATTAATAGAACGAGAGTTAAAGTAAAAATCAAGTTCATCATCATTATTAGCTTAATTAATGTTGTGGAGTAAAAATCAGAGAATTCAAAAGGTTCTTTTTCGATTTCTTTATCTTCAAATCCTATGTCTTTAAAAGTATTTATAGTGAGTTCTACAGCTCTTTTTTCTCCTTCAGTTCCAGCTAATCTGGGAAATGAAAATCTTTTTACATACCTATAAATTCTTTTTTTATTAAACGACTCGCTTTTAGGAGTATTAAGTTCTTTCACTTTTTTAATCTTAAATAATATTATATTAAATATATCTTAAATTTAAAATAATGAATATATTAACTTTTTATTTTTTTAATTTATTAATAACTACTTTCCTTAGTTCTTCAGCTATGTTTTCAGGTAATTTTCTCGCAACTCTCATGTCTTCAGCCATTTCTGCACTTCCAATAATTTCGTGAGGGATCATTTCACCAAACATGTGAAAATCGGCATCATATCCATATGGACAACAGTGAAAAAACATATTTCGATTTCTTTCAATTTTTAAATCGTCTAAAGCTTCAAATATAATTTTAATAGATTTAGCTAAATCTTGAATTTGATTTATTTTTAATTGTGAAAATCTTCTAAGATGTTCTTTCGGATGAAATCTAAGATGATAATTCCTTACTGGACTTCCAGTAGCATAGAAAGTCCAGAATCTTGTATTTAATACAATCCTATTAGATTCTCCATGAGTCGTTTCACATAAATGACAATCTCCCATCTCTTTAAAGGCTCTTAAATATCCTTCTAGTCGAGATCCGTGTCCATCTTCATTTAAATCGATATACACTTGGCTGTGTATTCGTGGTTGAGATCCCCCTACTTTTGTACCAATATTAAAAAATGGGCTTACAGGAATATCATAGTAATCTCTCTCAATAGCTTCTTCGATTGAGTAAAGGATTGCTGCCTTCATAGAAAGAAATATGCCCGCTAAAACATCTTCCGGAATTAAATTAAAACATAGAGAAGGATAAAAGTTTCTTGAAAGTGTAACTAAATTTATACCAATTGAAAGTTTTGAATTTTTCGGTAAGTTATTTTCTATGGAAGATTTAATATCGGGATCTATGACGCGAGCCATTGAAGGATATCGATTTATCAAAGTAATTGCTTTAGAAGAATTAGGAATCCTGTCAATTGTATGCGGAACTTCTAAAAAAGGTGAATCTCTTTTTTTCTCGTCCTCAGTTATAATTATCGATTTTCTCTTTCCCTCAATAATTTTCGTAAACACATCTTTATAACCTTTCCAAATTATTTTTGAACAAATTTTTGCTCGTTTTTTACTTATGATTTTGTAACCTTTAGGTCTTTTACCTCTGATTGGAGATAGATATGAATAATGTCCATAATAACGCGCACGATCTTTATGTAGTCCAAATGCTTCGGTACTAATAGATGTAGTTGACAAAGGATCCCATCTCTTTATAGGTACATCCTTTATAGAAGTGAAGTTATCTTTATTAATAATTCCCCATTGCATAAATGGAATTTTTTCTCTCATTTTTTACTTTAATTCTTTTAATTTCTCAATAACTAATTCTTGAATTTTTTCGTGCACAAATTCTATGATATCATCTGTACTAATTACAGCATAACCATTTTTTTTGGCACGATCTAGGTAAAGATTTCTTACTTTTTCTAAAAAATGTGTATCTTCGAATTTTTCTAAAATTTCTTCAGATTTTCTTGCTAAAGAGATTTTTGGGTCAATGTCAAGAATAATTGTTAAATCAGGTTGACCTACAAATTTATTAATCTCTTTAATCCACTCAATTGATATGACCTCTGATTGTAAGGATTGGTAAATAATTGAGGATTCAATATATCTATCTGATATTACAATAAATCCTTCATCGAGTTTTTTCTTTATCTCTTTGTGATAATGCAGATCTCTATCAGCTGCAAACAATAACGCATCGGTAGTCGGTGGAATTTCGTTGTTTTTTAAGAAATTTCTTAATAATACTCCGATTTCGTTTTTAGAAGGTTCTTGCGTCAAGTGAACTCTTAATTTTTTACTTTCTAAAAATCCTTTAAGAAGGCGGCAATGAGTAGTAGTCCCCGCGCCATCAATCCCATCGATTACGACGAAAAATGATTTTTGATTTAAATTCATTTTGAGTTAAAGTAATAAAGTTATTTCTAAAAGTTAAGAATTATTTATATAAGAAAATTATTATATTTTATCTTAATTTTTAAAACGTGCAAAAAGCAATTAAAAGAATTTAAGTTATGACAACTAAAAATCCAACTGGTTATTGTCCGCATTGTAAACAGAATGTTTTATTAGTTCGAGAAGATATCAATATACTTTTAGCAATTATTCTTTTATGCTTTACTTGTGGAATCGGTCTTATTATTTATTTAATTATATATTACTCACAAAAAGAAGATAGATGTATTCATTGCAATACTCAAATTACATCTTTACCAGATCAATATTCTCAGACAATCCTGCCAAATCAAACTCAATATAGAGAAGTGGAGACGATTTCAGGAGAAACAGCTAATTATTGTCCTTTATGTGGTGAAAAATTAGATAATCAGACCCAAAACTTTTGTCCTCATTGTGGATCTAAAATTTAAAAATAGAATTGAATTAATTTAAGACTTTTTTTTTCATTTTGCATTGAAATGCTTCATTTTTGATCGTTCTCTCTCATTTTTTAATAAAAATTGGACTCTAAATTATTCTAATAGGATTTCTTTTATTCAAAATTACTAACCAAATTAAGAAATTAATTAGTTCAGAGAATAAATAATACGAAAATCAACAATATTTTTTTCAGGTTCTTCTTATGTAAACTTTACTTTAGTAATATTTATAAGCATTATTTAATTGCATTAATATAAGATTTTCAAATAATTAAACTTTAATTTGAAATACAATCCAATTAAAATTAGATTTCATCAATAGGTCGATTAATTTGGAAAAAAAAGATTATTATAAATATTTGTTTTTAATAGCTGCGATTTTTAATGTAAGTGGCGGGATTTTATTTATAGTGCTTACTACTTTATTTACGTCTGATATGGCTGTATTATATGGTGTAGCAATTCCGTCCAGTCTCGTTTGGATGCATTTCTTTTTTGTCAAAGTAATTGTTATTGGAACGGGGTATTATTTTTTAAGCGTGGATATTACTAGAAATCATGCTATTGCTAAAATGGGTTTATTTGAAAAATTTATGTTCTTTATTGCATCATTAGTTTACTTTATTCTAGGAGCGTTTAATATTCTTCTTTTTATAATGGGCATTATAGATCTTGTTCTTGGATTTCTATTTATCGAGTTTCTAATTAATTATAAAAAAATTTAAACTACTAACCAAATTTTTTTTTTATTTGTCAGTACTTGATTAAATGATCATACATTTCTTCCTTGAGAAGTAGATATATATTACTAATCAAGACGCTACTTAGACGCTACTTGAAAGAAAGAGAATTTTAATCTTTAGAATTGTGTTTTTCGATTTTTAAACGATAGTTAAAGAAAATTTTGCTATTGGCAAGGTTTTTTATGCCTAGATTAAATTTTTTTAAGAAATATATACAAATCAAGGATGAACTTAGAAAAAAAAATCAAAGATTGAAAGAAAAGGAAAACAAAAAAAATATTAGAAGTTAATCTCATTTCCCTCTTTGATGTCTCCCCGTGCTGCCCCCTCCTATAAAGGCAGGGATAGTCTGTAAAGATTTTAAATAAAATAATTCAAGGAAATATTACTATATAGTATATGCAGTTTAAACGATTGAATAGTTCTTCTTGATAATTTTTATTTTTTATTGATATAGCACGACTATATATTTAAAAACTTTTCATCATAATGGCTAATAAGATGATATTAAATAAATCCATATTATCCAGATTATCTTTAATAAAATATTATTTTGAAATAGGTTACGAACAATCATATCAGAATCCTCCATCCTGTTATTTTTCTATATTAACCTTTCATGATACTGTTGAGCTTTTCTTAATTTTAGGAGCTGAAACTCTGGATGCAACTGTAAATGATAGAATGTTTATTTTAGATTATTGGAATGTAATAGATCAAAAAATGGAGGACAATAAACTATCCCTTAAAGCTTCATTTAAGAAATTAAATCAAGCGAGAAAAAGTTTCAAACATTATGGTATTACTCCAAGTAAGGAAGAAATTGAATCATTTAGAACTATAATAAGAAATTTTTTTGATGAGAATACTCCAATCATTTTCGGTATAGAGTTTGATGAAATTAGCTTAATAGATCTAGTTCAGATTGATGTTGTTAAAGAAATATTAGTTGAAGTACAATATTTAAAAAAAGAATCGAACTTCAAAAAGTCATTAATAAGATTAGAAAAGGCTTATTGGATATTAATAAAAGATTTCAAAAGTCATTATCCATTTATCTTCAGTGATTATATTGATGTCGATATTCCAAGCAGTACAGAAAAGGAATTAAGATATATTTACGAAAGGTTAGGAATTATTTTATTAGATCTTGATTATAGAAAGTATATTAAATTTAAATTATTAACCTCTCAATATGTACAACCAAGTATTTATTCATTTCTAGGTAAGGTAGATGAAAGAATTTACACAAAAGAACAAGTAAATTTCTGTATGAATTTTGTTATAGATTGTTCATTAAAAATCCAAAATTTAATAAACACTTACGAAAGTATAAAATTTTAGTATTTTATTATTTACCTTTTTATCTCCCTCCGCCGTGGTGCCTCCGCCCGACGGCATAACAATCTCTATATTGATCCCTTATCCAATTTCCTCAAATGAATCGTCATCCGTTCATTATAATAGTCAATTATCGAAAAAATCTTACGTATATATAATGCTTTTATCGTATCAATGATATATTTCAAGAAAAAACCGATATTATAATCCTCTAATGTGGTCAATTTTTGCCAAATATACATCTTATATCTGCTCAAATGGCTGAAGATAAAACTGAGTATATAGAACACAAATAAATCAATATCTTCATCGTAATTCAATTCACTATCTTTCTTCCAAAAAGGTGAGAGATCTTCCATCACTAAAGACTTTATCTTAGGTGATATCCCTATTCTAGTGTTGAAAAAGAAGGTTTGAATTAATTCTATAAGGGAAATTTCTCTTTGTGGGATAAAATAATCGTGTAAAGGAAATCCTAATGATAAGAAAAATCTTGATGCAAATCCGTGTTTAGTTAAACTAATTTTATAATTAAAGAGATTCGTTAAATCTTCGTTAACATTTATACGATTAAACTGATTGGAATCAATTCCATGTTTAAGATATTTACTTGACTTAATTGATGCTAGACTCAAATTTTCTTGAGTAAAATTATAATGCATGTTCAGAAAAAAGGCAGAAAGATGCTCAATACCATAAAAGATTAAAACAGGTTTATTAATATACCCTAAATGATCTGTACTTTTAATAAAATCATAACCAGATCTGCCAATATTAGTTAAAATATCGCTGATGATATCTAAATTAGTCTTGTTTGTGTATTTTATTTTATTATGATTAAAATTTTGAGATATTTCATCAAAGTAGGTCTGAATATAACTTTCTTCATTAGGGAAGTATTTTTCATCATCTAAATTTTGAATTCTTATAACTTTAGTAAGATATTTTTTAATATTGAGAGGTTGGAAATAAATATCATAGTCAATAACATCAAATTTCTTATATTGTGGGCTTTGAAATGATTTATCATAACCTGAGGTACTCCTGTCTAACTTTCTACGAGATGTCATATTATATTTTTGATTTTTATTGATTTAATTATATTTCTGTCCTACCCTATAATAAATGCAACAGAAATATATCTTTTACCCTATTCTCTCCTATAATTAGTATCTCCTAATACCTAATACTATTGAATTATTAAATTTTTAGAATTATAACGGATTGTTCTACTTTCAATAATTTTCTTCCCTATTATAATTATAATGAATCTATACTTTTCAGAATTTTTAGCAAAATTTCATTAGCAATTCTAACATAATGTTTATTACGTTCTCCCTTAGGTCCATTTAACTCACTTTTATCTCCATGAAAAAGATTGCATCTAATTTGATAAATAATTCTCATTACTGCATCCAATTTTTCAAATTCGTTATTTTTTATTTTATCACTATTACAGATGTCTTTTTTTTTTCTGCAAGTATCACATATATTAGAATCAATTTTGAGTTCATTTCTTAAGTATTCTGTTGCAGACAAAACATTTTTGTCAAGTTCATGATATCTTCCTTTACCTAAAAGTTCATGATATCTTCCTTTACCTACAATTAAATAAGAAATATAAATTCATGGATCCGACAGCGATACTTGAAATAAGTTTAATACCAAGTATCTCGAACGAAGAATCTAACATAATAAATGACAAATTTTTTAATTTAAAAATTTTGATGGAGAGAGAATTAATGAAAGAAGTTGATTATATCTCTTTAGCTTTAAAGCTCTTTAAGTTAGGTTCTGTTTTTATTCATAAAATTGAAAGAACATCAGAATCGTTAATTCAAAGAGGTAAATCTATTTCAAATTATTTTAGAGAGATAGCAAATCGAGTCAGATATGGAATAGAGAAGAGTGTGGTTATTTATGAGATATTTAGTATTTTTAATAAAGAATGAAGATATTCAAATATCTTAGATTGTTTGAAGAGATAACAATAAAATTAGGATCTTTTTACAAATTGTGGGGATCATTATATTTAAAGAAAAATGCATCTTTTACAAACCAAAAAACGATTTAAGAAAATGTATGAAGATCCGTCAATGGTCTAAGAAAGTCATATGTTAATCCATATGCGTTGAGATCTCTATAACTAAGAAAGGATTGCGTATAGCCAACGATTTATTGTCGGAGTGTTTAACCATAAAAGAACGAAAAACAATTCATTTTTCAAATTTTATAGGAAACATCTTCAGAGAATAGCGCCTTTTTAATTAATTTATAAACACTCTTAATTGTACCCGTAACATCATTATCGTTAAAATAGACTCCCAATTTAGTAGATAATAAGTTAGGAATGTCGCCTTCGTCTTGAAAAATTGGAATTATTTTTTTTTTCTTCTTTAGGATTAATTTGTGGATCTAAAATTTAAGAGAATTGAATTAATTTGAAACTTTTTTTTTCATTTTATACTGAAATGTTTCATTTTGGATCTCTCTCTCATTTATTGATAAAAATTGGACTCTAAATTATTCTAATAGGATTTCTTTCTCATTCTAATTAACAAAAAAAATAAAATAATAAGAATTTAGAGGTTAAAAATTATGAAAGAAGGTTATTGCCCGAATTGCAAAACCAATGTTGAAGTTAAAAGAAAGGATTTTAAATTATTAACGGCATTTCTTCTGTCGTTCACCGGAATAGGTTTAGTTATATACATTTTGTATCATATTGATAAGAAAAAAAATCGCTGCATTTATTGCGATACGATTTGTCAGGCTCCATTAATTGAAAACAAATCGAATTCAAATAACCAATTGACTACAAATAACAAATCGAATTCAAATAACAAATCGAATTCAAATAACCAATTGACTATAGATAATCAACTGCCAAAATATCAATTACAAAACCTTGAAGAAAAAGAAAAGACTAATTTTTGCCATGATTGCGGTACAAAGATGCCAGGACGAAATGGAATTCAATATTGTTCTTTTTGTGGTACTAGTGTCGCACAATAATTTTTTTTATTTTTTTATTTTTTATTCTTACTAATTTTCTTCCAATTATCTTTCATTCCAATTCTAAATTTTCCTTGATTATTCTTAGAATACTTGATTCGACTGGCGCACAGCCTTTTACGAATATTCCATTTTCGTGCTGGTCATACGTACAATTTCCAATAAGAAAAGTATCTGAATAAAGATCTGACTGTTTAATTCCTTTACCTATTGCTATATTTAAAGGCTTTTCGGGAGTAAAATGCTCATCGATAAAACCCTTATTATTTTTCAATAAAATGAATATGGTTGATAAACAAGCTGAACATGAATCAATATCTATAAGATTCACATTCTTATATTTCATAGTAATTGAAGTTGGGGGTGGTTCTAACGGATTTACAAATTTTTGAATGTTTTCTGGGATTGTTTTGATATCATTTCGGTTTTTTGGCGCATTTGGCCATAATTCTGAAATCAATTTGAGATGCGGAACATTTTCGAGGGTCCATTCTGGTTGAGTTATGGCAAGAGCAATTATATCGGCTGCAAGAAAATTCGTTGATGCGATTATTGTATCTAATTTTACAGCATTACCTGAGGCAGGTCCCATTCCTTCTAAAGCGTAAGATGCATCTATAACTGTTAAATCAGGACGGAATACAAGCGCAAGATCTGAAATTGCAACATCTAATTCTTTAACTTCCTTTTTCGGATTTTTTATTTGTTTAATTATCTCAGGAGCTTGTAATTGATGCAAGGTGATTTTTTCTCTCTTATAGATTATCCCTTTTAGATTTTTAAAGCTTAGAGATGCGCCTGTATGCATGTGCATTTTTAAAACAGGAATCGAAATGACATAATCAATTTCGTTCCAATAACCCGTAACCTTTATGCTTTTTAAGATTTTTCCATTTGATATATCCAATTCCACTGGTGGGCGCTCATCCAAATCTATAAAATCAAGATCTTCTTCTTTTAATAAATTCGAGTAACCAGATTGCTCAAAAGCTTTTCTCGTATTAATATTAATAATTGGAGAATCGCCAATTAGATAATTTGATTCATAGCGATCTCTTAAATAATCGAAAACGGCACTTACAACTTTAGGGTTGGTATTGATTGCTAGATTAGGATCTGCTTCTCTCCCTACATTAGGCTTTAGTAAAACTGTCTTACCTGTTAAATTCGGTAATTCTAATTGGTCAAGACACAGATTAACTGCTAAAGCAATACTCTTATTACGAGCTATCGAAACTAATGGTTTTTTTGAAGTCATATTTTTAAGTTTCACTTAATCCCTAAAAATTCAATAATTTTACTTTTCATAAGGACGCTATTTGGTTGCTTTCCCGTCCACCACTCAAATGCTATTACGCCTTGATTAACCAGCATATCAAGCCCGCTTAAAGTTTTACATCCAATATCTGCAGCCTCTTTCATCAGTTTCGTTTCCATTGGATTATATATTACATCAAACACAAAAAGTTCATCATGTAGTAAATTTTTAGAGATCGGTGAGACATCCTCTTTTGGATGCATACCTATAGGGGTAGCATTGATCACGATATCTGTATTTTTAATTTCTTCTCTTAATATTTTTTCGCTTGCTAATTTTCCTTCAATATTACTCTCCATATTTTTTTTAATCTCATTGGCAACAGATAAAGCTTTTTTTTCAACAATATCAGTAAGGATAATCTTTTCAGCATCCGCTGACAAAAGGTAAGCAATAGACCTAGCAGCACCACCAGATCCTAAAAATAATATATTTTTCCCTCGTATTGTGCACCCAGCATCAATAAGAGATTTCTTCGCGCCAGCAGCATCTGTATTTGTTGCTTTTAGGTATCCTCCTTCATTCTTTATAGTATTAATTGCACCCATTTTATCCGCAATAGGATCAATTTCATCCAGATACCGGATAATTTTTTCTTTATGTGGGATGGTTACATTTAATCCCTTTATATCTAGGGTTCTAATTGCATCGACAGCTTATTCTAATTTATCTGGATGAATATCAAATGCAACATAAACGTAATCTAATCCTAATTCTCTAAAATTTGCGTTATGCATTATGGGAGAAAACGAATGTTCAATTGGATAACCAATTATACAATAGAGCTTTGTAGTGCCTGTTATCAATAACGACTTACTATTCATTATTTATCTAATAATCTTTTTTTAATAATTCTACTAATATGCGAAAATATAAGAATAATAATAATATATATAAGAAAAAGAATTTTAGGGATATTAAATCTCCCTTGATTCTTGAATTGCCCTTATGATTGATCTTGTATCCTTGCGACTTGGTCTATGATTTGCGATTGGGATATATTTTTCTATATTGGTAGCCCATAAAAAGGCTGAATCTATAATCCGTTTTTTCGCTGTTAAAACTGATACTTTATCCCATCCTATAAGCTTGTCTAATAATTCTGGATCCATAGAAAAAATTGCTCTTTCCAATAAATTTGAATTAACTTTTATTCATTTTTTTATTTCCTTGAGTTGAATTAAAGCCTCTTTTTTGTGATATTTCGAGATATCTGTCTTTGCAAGTTTTGATTCTAGATTCCCTATATCGTTATGAGTGAGATATTTATATTCCCTACCAATATCTTTGGGATGAGTTACTGGTAAAGACAAGATTATCTTCTTCTTCGTTTTCATCATTATAATCAATATGATGAAAATTTGCCCATATTCTAAACCTCTCCCACCATTTTTTCATGCTTTCCCACATATCATAGCCATCATATGGACTGAAACCCATCATTAATAAAAATTTCTTTACTCGGAATATAAGTCATTCATTAGGGATATAAACGGTTATATGTTCAAAATATGAGACTTTCTATGAGCTATTCAATTTGATGGAAGGTTTCGAGTCTTTTCAAAATAATATCTGTCAATATTGTGAGTTTAAAAAAAAAGGAGTGATGACTGGATTTTGACTTTAAAAAAATTAAAAGATATGCATATTGAAATAGAAATGATAAAAATGAGAAAAAATTTTAGATGAATAATTTATTACTTTAATCGCCTCATTACATTATCAAATTTTAATTCGATCGAGAATAATTTTGAATTTGGCTGCTTTTCGATGCAAAAATTAAAATCCCATTCATTCATTAAAATTGTTTAAATATTTTTTGCATAGAGTACATAATGATCGAAAAATTCATCATATTCATTAGGAAAAGTGAATTTTGCTCCAAAAATACAATTTAAATTAACGTGAAAAAATTTTTTATCTCTCAATTCTTCATCAGATTGAATGAGAGAAAGGATAAAAGGATGTTTATAATCAAGACCAGTTCCATAAATTATCATTTCTTTAAGTATTTTATATTTATATATTTATATAAATGATTTTTAAATTTCATATAAATATTTAATATAATTAATCTTTTTTTTATATGTAAAGATTTGTAGGTGAAAAAATGTTTATTAAATCATTTGAAATAAGGAATTTTAAATCAATTGAGAACTCTGGTGAAATATTATTTAATAATCTAATGATATTTATTGGACCTAACAATTCAGGGAAAACCAACCTTCATCAAGCTTTATTATTAATGAAACAAACATTTGAAAATAAAGATCCGTTAATGCCATTAACATTAAATGGACCTTTAGTATCTTTAGGTGAATTCAAATTAATGATTTTTAAAGGAGATTTAACAAAAACATTTGAAATTAAATTTAATTTTATAGAAAATGTATGTTATAAATGTTTGAAATGCGGAGATTTTTTTTCTGATTCTGATTATGTTGAAGTTCATTTATTAAATAAACATGGAATTGTTAAAGATAAAGAAAATTTTTATAAGTATGAATATCAAGAAAAAAAAATTGATAATTCCTCACTAAGATATTCTTATTACTATGAACAAGATAAGAAATTAATAAAAATAAAAGAAATTGAATACAAATTTGAAAATTATAAACATTTAACTAATTACTTAACTTTTAATTTTGAAAAAAATGAAATTTACACTAAATTGAATTCAAATATAGGAAAGTTCCGTGCTGAAGGGTATATTAATCGCTCTAAAATATATCAATTACCAGATCATAGAAACATATTTCCACAGTTCGAAGCTTTAAATAGAGTTTTTAGTGAAAGCTTTCCTAGGAAACTATTAGTTGAAAACAATGGAAAAATTAATTTTGAGATATTTAATCCAGATAATCCAAAAGAAACTATTCGATTCAAGATTCATATAGATCTAAATGAATATAATTCAGAATATCAGCATAAATCAGAGGAAATTTCACTGTTTTCTTTTTATGACATTATTCGAGACAATATAATCAGGAACTTTCGTTATTTAGAGGATGTACTTAAAGACTCGAGATATTTGGGTCCTTTAAGAGAGGTTCCTAAAAGAATCAATATAGCCATAGGAGGAAATCCAAAATCAGTAGGTATTGGAGGAGAATATACATATGAAATAATTTGGCGCGATCATGGAAAAAAACAGAAATTAGAAAAAATATTGAATAATTGGTTAAAAAAAAATAGTTTCAATTGTACATTAAAAGTAATTAATCTAGGTTCTAGTAATATTTTTCAAGTAAAAGTAGATGAAAATGGGCTCATATTAAACATTTCAGATATGGGTTTTGGACTATCACAGGTTTTACCTGTACTTGTTGAGTGTCTCCTTATGTCAAAAGAATTTCATAAATCTCCAATTCTAGATAATGAGTCTAGAACTTGTAGATTCTTCTTAATAAATAAAAGATTTCTAATCATTGAAGAACCTGAAATACATTTAAATCCTAAAATTCAAGCAGAACTTGGAGACTTTTTTATTGAAACGTGCAATGAAAGTACACCTTTTATAATTGAGACACATTCAGTTCATATCATTAATCGAATTCAGAGAAGAATTATGGAAAAGAAATTTAATCACGAAAATCTGGTGATCTATTTCTTTCAAAAAGAAAAAAATAAAACAAAAATTACTCCTATTTCCATTGAAAAAATAGGGAATTTCTCATTTTGGCCGAAAGGCTTTTTTCAAGATGATTATTACGATACAGTTGAGATGTTAAAAGCCTCTATGGAAAATAAGAAGGAGAATTAAATGAGTCAATCCATTGTGTTAGATACAAATATTTTTATACATTACCTTCAACAAAATACTAAATATTTTGAAACGTGTGAATGGATTGTATATAAAATTAAAGATCAGCAATTAAAATTAACTTTAGATCATAGTGGAATAATTTTTTTTGAATACCATAAACAAATAAAAGAAAATTCGCAAAAAATATCAGGAAAAATCTTAATGAAATTAATTGAGAAATATCGTTATAATATTAGCTCTGATTCAATTTTTAAATTTGTAGATCCAATTGATCCCAATCAAGTTACTGAATTAGAAAAAATTGGTTTTCATTCACATGATTTGATCTTCGTTCAAGTTGCTCCAAAATCGGATAGTAAGAAAATAATATCAACTGATTATGATTCATTTTTAAATGAGAAATATAGAAAATGGATAAGAGAAAATTTAAATGTTCTAACAATGGATCCTATTGAATTTATTAATGGATAATACAAAATAATTTTTGTAAAATTAAAAATATCCATAGACTCGTGTTGTGCTCTATAGGATGTCCGATTATGCACAATACTTTTGTGTGGGAACTAATTTCCATCTTTACACCACGTTTATTAAAGCAGTAAATTAATTAGGTTTTTTTATAATATCAACACTTGAAAACACACTTTTGCCATCACCTAATCCAATTTCTCTTTTTAAATTTTCTTGATCAGATGAAAATTTAGAGAATGATATTATATCATCCATTGAAATTGACCAAGCCTCAGAAACAGCTTTTATAATATAATATTCCGTAATTTTTATCAAAAAATGGATATCATTTAACTTTAACTTTTTTCGTAAACATTTTAATGGCCATAAAAAGGAATCAGGCAAATCACTTGTATACATATTTCGATGAAATTGTAATATTCCAGGAAAACCCATTGATATACTCAAAACATTGTTTTTCAAAGAAAAATAATTGAATTTTCTTTTTTTTAACCAGTGTGAAGCATCTTGAAGAATAAGAATCTCATTTAATGGTTTTACGAAATTAACAATCTCTTGAAAATTTAAATAACCTTTAAAGCTTAATGCAATTGGTAAGCTTTGAGGATCTCCACATAATGCAATAATGAATTCAGTAATTTTAATCAATTTTTTTTGATCAGTGGTGAGATTCTTTGCTAAATTAGCCTGTTCAGAGGCCCATCTTGATAGTTCATCATATTCTACGATAGGATATGCATGATATCTACTTATAGTTATAGAATTACCTTTTAATATACCTAATATTCCTCTCAAATCACATGCATAAAGTCCTCCTACTGTAACCTTTCCTTGAAGTGTTCTAAAATTGAATATTTCATCAATAAAAACACATGCTCTTCCAACTATTTCTCCGTTAGAATTCTTTAATAATCTCTAATTCTTTATTAATTCTTTTAATAATGGTTCAGGTATTTTTTCAATTTCTTTAGAAATAATCCTTTTGAGAAATTTTTCTGGTTTTAAATCTATCCAATCAGATCCTCTAATGACGATTTTCTCACTTTTATTATTTATCTTTAAAAAAAGATTCACATCAATACTAGGACATATATGTAAGCATCGCTTTTCAATATCATCAATTTTTGATTTTTTAACCCAAATCCGAACTCGTGTACCTCCTTCATTAAGATACTCTCCTTTACGAGCCTTTCTCAAAATAGGTCTTAAATTAAAACCATCATTAAATTCTAAGATATGTGTATTTATTTGAGCGTCATCATAACGACGAGTAGTAATATAGATCTTTTTACTCCACATAAAAACTGAAAAAAAACCAATACCATATTTTCCAATAGGATTAAATAATTTTGATGATAAACCAGGAAATTCTGAAAATAATAATTCAGATTCCCAAAATGACTTACCAAAGTCTAATAAAGATCCTTTTAGAACATCTACTGACATTCCTACTCCATTATCTTCTATTTCTATCCAATAACCTTCGGCATCTTTTCCTGTTTTAATAATTATTTTTCCCCAATTTTCGGGACGAATTTCAAGCAGTCTTCTTGCGTTAATTGCATCTAATGAATTTTGAATAAGTTCTCTAAGAGGAATATCTATATTTCTACCATAAAGTTGATTACCTCCTAATTTTTTAATTAAAGAAGCAACATCAGAAATCTTTATTCGGGTATCAATAGGGACCCATGCTTTTGTAGGTATATATTTTACTAGATGTTCTGGATCCTCAATTCCTATAATTCCTTCAGCAGCAAATTTGGGGTATCCTAAATTAATTAATAAATTATTGATACTTCTTAACTCATTATCAGCTATTTGGAGGGCATCATAACATAGCCACCATACCATAGATTCGTCAATGGAAAATTCAATCCCTGAAGTAAATAAAAGGCGATCTTCTTTTATAATGGGTTTATTCAATTTCTCTTGAAATGTCCAGTGATTTAATGATTTTCCTTCTATTTTACGAATAATTTTTAGAAACTTGGGACTCCTTCGAGAATCCAAATGACAAATATCGGCTGCTCTTAGAATTAGAGAAATCTTTAAAGGATTAATAATCCAATCATTTGGGAAACTGGGAATAGGCCCTAATATAGCTTGGAAATTTTTTTTTAAATTCTCAAGAGACCACCAATGGCTATGAGCTATTTTTCCGATAATTGGACCATATTTTTCTCGTAATTCTGAGTCTTCAATTAAATAATATTTAGTTTTTGTTTTTTTATCAATCCATCCATAAGTAGCTAAATTTTCCACATTTTTTGCATGAAGATGACGTAAAACAATTTCTACAGCTTGATCTTTAATATCTTCTTCTAATTTATCAAGTTCATTTTTATTTGGTAAACGATTATATTTTTTTTTGAATAAAAAAACAATTATATCATTCCAGTATTGTTCCTTTTTTAAATCGTCAATACCTCCAGATAATGAAGCTAAAGCTAATCCAAGATCATGAATCAAAATGGCACCTCCTAAAGTAAATACTTCAATAGGTGTTAATGAATAATCTTTACCTAGGATAATATCTGCTAATTCCCATAAAGCATCTAAATGATTAATATCATGAACTGTATAATTTGGAAGAGAACGTGATATTTCACTCGAAAGTATCTTGGCTCTTTCTCGAAAAGAGATGTAAGCACTCCTTAACCTTTCACGAATATTTATATAAGGGTCATTTTCCTCTTGTATTGCAAGATTTTTTTTCCATATTCCTGTTTCTTCGTAACTGGTCATAGTTATACATCATTCTAAATTAGAAGTATTATTTTGTTTAATAATTTAATAAAACTAAAGTCATAGATAACAATAAATTAAGTTATATATCTAAAATTCTAATAGTGGAGATTCTTTGGATATTTTGCATTTCTTCTTTTATTTAGGTTAAAAAATATTAAATAATATAATATAATTATTAATTTTTTAATTTTAAATATTTAAGGTTTTATTATAACATCTTAAATCACTTTATTTTAAATAAGAAAAATCACTTCTATAGGTATTAAATTATGGATAAATTCATTTTTTATATAAATATTAACAATTCAAGATTAAAAATCTAATAATTTATTATACTAAAAGATTAAAGAGTAAATTACAAACTTTATAATATGTGTTAGAATTAAAATTATTTATAATTATTATTTTGGAATAGTAATTAACTCTATTTTATGCAGATTTTAGATGAAGAAAGATTCAATTGCTCTTATCGGCTTCATGGCTACCGGAAAATCATCTATCGGAAAAAGATTAGCCGAGATTCTCGGAGATGACTATAGATTTATTGAGACAGACCAAATAATTATAGAAGACGCTGGAAAATCTATTCCCGAAATTTTTGCTGAAGGCAACGAGATTAGGTTTAGGGAATATGAAATTAACGCATGCAAAAAGGCCTCACAACTAGATAAAGTAATTATTTCATGCGGAGGCGGAATTGTTCTCAATAAAATTAATATTGACTACTTAAAACGAAATAGTCATATAGTACTATTGGAAGCAACAGCAGAGGAGATTTATAAAAGAGCAATGAAAGATGGCCAAGAAACCAGACCTGTAATAGATAAAAAAAACCCTAAATTAGAAATAGAGAAAGTTTTGAATTTTCGAAAACCATTTTACGAAGCTGCCGCCGAAATTGTTGTAGAAACAACAGGCAAGAATGTAGAAGTTATAGTCAATGAGATTATTGAAAAAACAAAAATTAACGAATCAAATTGAATTATAAGAGTAAAATTATGAAAAAGACGATCTAAAACTTATGAAAGTGAAATTTCAATTAATCTATGCTAAAACTCAGATTTAAATTTATTTAACCTTACTAATATATAAAAAAATAAGTAGTAAGAGTTTATATGACAGAATACAAACGAGTAATTTGCCCAGAATGTGGAAATAAAGACAATCGTAAGATACATGATGAACCCGACAGAAGTAAGATATTATACTATTCGATGCAGGGGAATCCCGTGATACGCAGAATAAAAAATGTGGAAATTGTGGCCATACTTTTAAATAAATAAAGAATTTTTTAAAAAAATTTTATTTTTATTTTTAATTTTAATATTTTAATTTTAGAATTAATTTTTTTTCAAGGAGTTTTGTAAGCCAATTATCCGATTCTACTAACCGAGTTTGTAAAAAGAAAAAAGATTTTGGAATAAATCCTAAATGATTTACATTATTAACGATTTGCCATTGCCTTAAGCTACCATCACCCGCCAGAGATATATTACCTGTTCCAATACCACCTAAAGGAAAGGCGACGCTATTTAAATAAATATCTTTAAGAACCGTCATACTTTTAACTATTTAAAATATTTTTTTAGTTTCTTTCGAATCAGTTATAAATTCAATTTCAGCAGGTGATTTTATTCCTACTCCTAATTTTACAGCTCATTTAATTTGTTCTTCTTCTTGTTCTTCTTATTTTCGGGTGTTTTGAAACTTCATCCCCATAAACCCACTCTGAGCTGTGATCATACTCATTCACAGGACCAGTCAGGCAAAAAAAATCTGGAGGGATCTTCTCGGGATTTGCCATACCTGCACAAAGATAAAAGCCTTTCCTAATTTTTCTGACTTCATCAGTCATGTCTAATATTCCACCGTCATATTTAAAGGATGCATATTTTAATCGAAAAGTGATTTTTCCATCAATGAGTGACTCAGCCATATCTGTGAGAAATCGCATATGATGTACTTCTTTTCCTTCAATCTTCCACTGATTATATCCCTCTCCTGGGGGTTCTAAGTTATTAGGTGCCGGAGTAAAAGCTTTTCCTAACCAATATCCTTTTTCGGTATCGTAAAGCCACCATAGGCTAATTTTTTCTTTTCTTTCAGATGAGAATCCGACCATCGTGCTGTCATATTCACCATCCATTTCTTTAAAATCCGCGGATGGTAGTGATTTATACAGATCCATAAGTTCTTCATAGCTCAGCTCTTTTAATTTTTCTATAGTCAAATCATTAACAGATATATTCATTTTAAGCAAATAATAATGAAATTTAATTTCTTTTTTAAAAGTACGTTAAACTTATATAAAAAGATGTCATAATTCACACAACAGTTTACTACAAAGTTATTTTTTTTAGTAAATTAAGATTTAGTAAGCAAAGTTATTTATTCACAAGATTCCCTATTACAAATATGTCTAAAAAGGATATAATAGATAATGAACATGCTACTTCTGGATTCTTCGAATCCAATGGTTTGAAAATCTACTATGAGACCTTTGGCCAAGGTAAACCCATCATTTTGATACACGGATGGTCCAGCAATATTAAGAGTAACTGGATAGATTTCCGGTGGGTGAAGGCTCTCACACCCATACGATGGGTTATTGCTTTGGACTGCCGTGGTCATGGTCAAAGCGACAAACCTCACGATCAAGGGGCGTATAGTTACAAAATCATGGCTCAGGATGTCCTAAACCTAATGGATCATCTCAATATCGATAAGGCCGATATTTTCGGGTACTCCATGGGGGCCATGATTGCGGTCCATTTGCTAGGTCATCACAAAGAAAGAATTATATCAGCAATCCTAGGTGGTGCTGGTAATGATGCGACCGACCTCCTTCAAATCGCCGATGCGCTTCTGGCTGAAGATCCCTCGCAGATTTCTTACCCGATAGGGAAAGCCTTCCGTTCTTTTGTCGAGTTAGACCCAAATAACGATCTCAAGGCACTCGCCTTAATCCAAACTATGCCTGAAGCCACATTCAGCCTAGTTGGCGGGGTTGGTTTAGCCGATGTGAATATTCCTGTTCTTATAGCTAATGGAGAAAAGGACGATCTGATGGAGAGCGTAGATGACCTTGCAGCCACTATACCTGGTGCCAAACTGATTTTGATAAAGAATCGTAATCACCTCACAGTCATCCCGGATAAGCGGTTTAAAAAAGAAGTCTTGTCTTTTCTCGAGTTTTAGTATAAAACTGATTCTGGATTAAATAGGACAATAATGAAATTTATTTTTTTTTTCTATAAACTCTTATTATAAAAGCATGTTAAATTTATATAAAAATTATTAATTACCTTCCCTTGAAATTTGGCTTTCGCTTTTCGAAAAACGAGTTGATTCCTTCTTGGAAATCTTCTGAAGCTCCATTTTTTTTGATGTTAATTATTTCCTCACTTAATTGAGATTCTAAATCGTTAGAAAATGAAGCAGTAAATAATTGTTTAGTGCTGCCATAAGCCATTGTGGGTCCATGACTTATTTTTGCTGCTATTCCTTTTATTTCTTCAAGTAACGATTCTTCTGAGGTAATTTTTGAGACTAAGTTATATTTAATCGCTTCTTCAGCATTAAGCGTCCTATTCAAAATTGCCATTTCATTTGCCATTGGTAACCCCACGATCTTAGGTAAATGAAATGTCAGTGAAGTATCCGGAGAAAGGCCTATACTCGTAAAAGCAACACTAAATTTAGCGTTTTTTGAACATACTCTGAAATCACAAGCACACGCTAAACTAAGGCCTCCCCCGAAACAAGCACCATTAATAGCTGCTATGGAAGGAGCTTTTAGATTTTTTAGCATTTTTATCCCTTTATGTAAAATTGTTGCTAAATCAAACAAAAAATTATCAAGTTCTTCTGCTTTTTTAAACGCGCCTAAATCACCTCCCGCACAAAAAGCCTTACCTTTCCCGGCTATAATTACACATCGAATATTTTCGTTATTAGAGATTTCTTCCAAGACCGAATAAAAGTCTTCAGCCAATTGAAAATTAAACGCATTTAATTGAGCCGGACGATTTAAATAAATTGTAGCATAATTTTCAGATTCTTCTAATTCCATTATTATTGTTTCTAATTTTGACATTTTTCATCATTAAAATAATTATTTCAATATTAAAAGATAATTTAGTATAAAGAAATTTATAAATTAAATTTATAAAGGAAAGAATGTAAAGTGAAAAAAAATTGAGAAAAGTAGCAATAATTGGCATAGGAGTCACACCTTTTAAACCTAGATACTTGGATAAGACTTATTTTGAGTTAGCTTATGATGCGGCAGATATGGCACTAAAAGACGCTGGAATTACTCACAATGAAATTGAATCTACGGTATACGGAATTTACAATGAACTATTTGAGAGGCAATTCATGCCGGATATATTCATAAATAGTTATTTGGGATTGAATAATAAGCCTGGCACTCGGGTTGCAACTGGAGGTGCAACGGGGGGATATACATTTAGAATGGCATATGCAGAAGTAGCTTCAGGTTTATCTGACCTATGTCTTTGTTTAGGAGTAGAAAAAGCTAATGACTGCTATGACGAAACAACAGGGACTACTACACCAGAAGTTCTAAATGCGATTGCTTACTCTGTGGATATGACATATGAATATCCTCTTGGTATGATGGCAGCATCTTCGTATGTTGTTATGGTTAATGCGCACTACGAAGAATTTGGCAATCCTACCGAGGAACAAATGGCAAAAGTTTCAGTTAAAAATCATGGAAATGCAATGAATAATCCAAAAGCTCAATCACCGATGAAAATCACTGTTGAAGATGTATTGAATTCAAGAATAATATGTTATCCATTTAAATTATTAGATTGCTGTTTATATTCAGAAGCATCAGCGGCGTTAATCTTAGCCAGTGAAGAGAAAGTTAAAGAATTAAAAATTGATAATCCTATTTGGATTGCTGGAATTGGAGCTGCAAACGCAGATTGTTTTATTGGCAATAGAGAAGATATAGCTAGATTATATTCAAATATATATGCTGCTAAGGCAGCATATAAAATGGCGAGTCTGGAATACAACAACATTAAAAATCAAATAGATCTTGCAGAATTACACGATGCATTTAGTGGGCAAGAAGTCATTTCCTATGAAGAACTAGGATTTGTACCTTTTGGCGAGGGTGGTAAGTGGATAGACTCTGGTGGTCCAATGTTAGATGGAGAATTACCATGCAATCCATCAGGAGGATTAATTGGCTGTGGGCACGCTGTGGGTGCAACGGGTATAATGAGCACAGGAGAGGCGGCTCTTCAGCTTAGAGGAGATGCAGGTAAACACCAAGTGACAATTGAAAAAGGTCGGTCTATAGCTCATTCAATCGGAGGGCCAGGAGCAGCATATGCCGCTATAATAGTATTAGAAAATGAGGAAGGGTTGAAAAAGCCATGAGTGAAGAAAAATTTCAAGCACATGAAATAAGGGACAGAATTAAAATCGATTACAAGTATACAATGGGAGGACAATCTAAATTCTTTATTGAAGTAATGAATAATAAGAAATTATTAGGCACAAAATGTACTAAATGTGGTAAGACATGGATGCCTCCAAGGATAAATTGCTCTGAATGTTATGTACCTGCTGATTGGATTGAAATGAAGCAATCGGGAACCATTGAAGTGAGTACGATCGTATGGTATACCACTTCGGCTTTTATTAAAGCTATTCCATATGGGATAGGCTTTATAAAATTGGATGGTGCGGATACAGCATTACTGCAAGGCATTTTTTCAGAAAATTTAGTTCCCTCTAAAATCAAAAAAGGAGGAAGAGTTAAAGCCGTATTTTCAAAAAAAAGAGAAGGGAAAATGACAGATTTCTTTTTCGTGCCTGAAGAGGAGTACGAAAGATGGATAGAAAAACCAGAATACGAAGGAGGAGAGTAATAAATGGGTGTAGCAAGCGAAAGTTTAGAAAAAATTATCGAAAAAATGAACACAATTGAAAAAGCTCAAGCTGTTTTTATAACGAATGTTGCAGGTAAAGATGTAGACTGGGAAATGATTTTTCAATTTAATTTAGAAAATGAAGACCCGTTTTTTGTAAAAATCAAAGAGAGAACAGCTAAATTAGTTACGGGTACCGCTTCCGATGCTGAAGTCGTTATGTCTGGTGATAATAATGCAATCGTTAGAATTTGCGAGGGAAAAGGGGATTTCACACACGCAATAAGCCGAAAACAGATAACCGTGGAGAAAGGAAAAGTCATGGATGTTATCCGTCTTACGAGAGCGATTACAATTGTTCTAAAAACAAAATAATTATGTTCGTATGCTTTTGATAAGTTGATAATTTATCTGAAAAAGGAAACAAATAACCATAATAAATATTATTTTTTTTAATATTTTAATATGCTCAGTACACGCAGCCTAAAGACATAGCTCAACTTCTTGATCTTCTTAGGCTAATAATAGAGTTGAATTAAATGAGAGATGTAATTAGATTTTAACTATGTTAACTAAGAATAATACGGACCGCTATACCCAGGATTTTTATATCATGATGAAGATTGCTATTCTAAATAGTTTAGGCTTCTTTTTTTTAGGAATTTTAATCCCAATTATAAGTAGGCTACAGATGAATGCCACAGGCTGAGAAATTGGATTAATTGTATCTGCTTTGGTTATAGGCTATACCTTAAGGAGTTAATTTATAGTTGTTTTATCAATATTGCAGAGTGAGATTCATAGAATCTCATAACCGCTTCAATAATAGTTAAATTTAGTTGATTTATTATTACCTCACATAGCTGAAACATGTGATGAAAATGAGTAAATAAGCGACGACATTTTTGTCAAATCGAAATTAATTTATTTTTTTTAATATTTTAATATGATAATGAATAAAAAAACCTGTCCCATAATTGTTGGTGGGGCTCAGTACACCCAACCTAAAGACACCTCTCAGCCACTTGACCCGCTTAATCTGATGGTAAAAACTTGCCAAATGGCTCTTGCTGATACAAGAAATGATGAAATAAAGGATTATATTGATTCATTGTACATGATAAATATTAATAGTTGATCTTATAAGGATGCACCTAATGAATTGAGTAACATGCTTGGTATAAATCCTGTGCGAAAAGTTTATTTACCCGGTGGTGGTGATTCACCTCAGATGATAGTGAATAGGTGTGCTAAAGCTATTGCGTCTGGACAAAGTAAGACCATACTTATCGCAGGTGGAGAAGCCAACTATTCAGTTTTACGTGAAAAGAAAAGAAAAATAAGATTAGATTGGCCAAAACGTAAAATTCATAAATATATAGAAGAGAAATCGCAGCTTTTTACAACTAGCTTCGAAAATAAATACGGGATGATATATCCTTCTTGTACATACGCTATGCTTGAGACAGCTGTTCGTGCCGCATCGGGTAGAAGTCTGGAACAACATAGAGAGCATATGGGTAGACTTTTTGAACATTATTCAAAAATAGCATCTAAAAATCCTTATGCGTGGAGTCATAAATCTTATACCGCTGAAGAAATCTTTACTCCATCTCCTAAAAATCGCTATGTGCTCCATCCTTACACTAAACGTATGTGTTCAAATATGTTTGTAGATCAATCAGCGTCGCTGATAATGACAAGCGAAAAAATCGCCCAGACACTAAATATAGACCCTAAACTCTGGATCTATCCTATGGGTGGTGCTGATTTTAAAAATATATTAAATATTACTAAACGACCAAAAATCTATGATTCACCTGCGGCAAAAGAAGGATCGAGACTTGCATTAAAGCAAGCAGGTCTTAAACTTGATGATATTGATTTATTTGACATTTATAGTTGTTTCCCCTCCATGGTACAAATTATTATGAATGAAATCGGTCTTTCTGCTGACGATCCTCGTGATTTTACATTAACAGGGGGACTTCCCTATTTTGGAGGACCAATGAACAATTATTCTATGCACGCTATTATTACAGCTGTTAATTTTATTCGCGAAAATCCATCTAAAAAAATAATGGTGGTAGCAAATGGAGGATATAATACAAAACAATCATTTGGAATTTATGGTACTGAACCACCTGTTATTCCGTGGGACGAGCGCGATGATTCCGAAATACAACAATCCATCTTCTCAAAATCATTACCAGATCCAATCGAAGAGGCAAATAATCAAATTACCATTGAAGCATACACAATCTATTATAATCGTAATGGAATACCTAAACGAGTAATAGCACTCGGACATCTCGAAAATGGTCGGCGTACACTTGCTCTAATTGAAGCTAAAACCAATTTATTGCTAAAACTAGAACAGCAGGAACTTGTTGGAAAGATTTTCCCTGTTCATCACGATTCCGCTAGGGGTCATAATTTAATTTCAATCAGGGAATAATTACATGTCTTGTATTAAATATTTCCTTTAAATTATCTTTGGATTTTACCACCTTTATCCGCAAAGAGCGGATTTTGTTAAAATTTTAAAAATCGAAATTGATTTATTTTTTTTAATATTTTATTTGATAATGAATAATAAATCTCCCATAATCATTGGTGTAGCTCAGTACAGCCAACCTAAAGACACCCCTCAGCCACTTGATCCGCTTAATTTAATGGTAAAAACTTGCCAAATGGCTCTTACCGACACTGGATTAAATGATATAAATGATATAAAGAACCTTATTGATTCAGTGTATATGGTAAATATTCTTAGTTGGTCCTATAAGGATGCACCTGAAGAATTAAGTAAAATCCTTGGCATAAAACCAGTCAAAAAAGTGTATCTACCCGGCGGTGGAGATTCACCTCAAATGTTGGTAAATCGGGCTGCTAAAGCTATTTCATCTGGCGAAAGTCAAGTAATATTAATTACAGGTGGAGAAGCCGCCTATTCAGTTTATCGTGAAAAAAAAAGAAAAATCACCTTGGATTGGCCAAAACGAAAAAAACCTGAATATATGGAAGATACAAAGTTTTATGGTACAACTAGTTTCGAGAATAAGTACGGGTTGTTTTACGCTTCTTGTTCATATGCTATGTTTGAGACAGCTGTACGTGCCGCATCAGGTAGAACTCTAGAAGAGCATAGAAAACATATAGGCAAACTTTTTGAGTATTATTCTAAAATTGCATCTAAAAATCCATATGCATGGAGTCAAAAATCTTATACTGCTGAAGAGATCACCACTCCAAGTCCTAAAAATCGTTATGTGGTCCATCCTTATACTAAACATATGTGTTCAAATATGTATGTGGATCAATCGGCATCGCTGATAATGACAAGCGAAAAAATTGCCGAGACTCTGAAAATCGACCCTAAACTCTGGATCTATCCTATGGGAGGTGCTGATCTTAAAAATATAATTAATATTTCTCAACGTCCAAAGCTTTATGAATCGCCTGCGGCAAGAAAAGGATCACAACTCGCATTAGAGCAAGCTGGTCTTACTCTTAAGGAAATTGATTTATTTGACATTTATAGTTGCTTTCCTTCCATTGTACAAATTATTAGAAACGAATTAGGTCTTTCTGAGGATGATCCTCGTGATTTTACATTAACGGGGGGGCTTCCCTATTTTGGCGGACCAATGAGCAATTATTCTATGCACGCTATTATCGAAGCTGTTAATATTATTCGTGAAAATCCCTCTAAAAAAATAATGGTTGTAGCAAATGGTGGGTATAATACAAAACAATCATTTGGAATTTATGGGACTAAAACACCTACTATTCCGTGGAACGAACGCGATGATTCCGAAATACAACAATCTATCTTTTCGAAATCGTTACCAAAACCAATCGAAGAAGCGACTAGTCAAATTACCATTGAAGCGTACACAATTTATTATAATCGAGATGGAATACCTAAACGAGTAATTGTACTTGGACATCTCGATAATGGACGTCGTACACTTGCTATTATTGCAGCTAAACCCGAGTTATTAGTAAAACTGGATCAACAAGAACTTGTTGGAAAAATTTACCCCGTTCATTATGATTCCACTAGGGATCAAAATTTAATTTCTATTAGTGATTAATTAATGAAATCTCTTTATTCATATGAAAAGTAAATCATTAATTTATTAAATATCAAAAATAAATTAATTTTAAAACCCTAAATTTTTTTAATTTTGGTGAGAGATTAAAATGTTAGGCGATCTTAGCGATGATGAAGCCAATGAACTAATCGCATATTTTTCTAAAAGTATGATAAGCAATATTGTAATTCGAGACGCCTCTCTGGGAAGTCAAATATTTCCTGTAAATCATTATATTAATGTTGCTACTTATATTTTATATGACCCATCTTATCAATATAACATCTTGAAAAAAGTAGCGAGTAAGATATCCCCAGAGAACATTGCAAGAAGGTCGAAAGGCTTATGTTTACCATTGAATCAGCTGGCTTTTTATTCTATAGCCATGCTGTATTTACAGGGTCGAGCTGCTGTTATTAACGACAACCTTTATAAAAAGAAGTCCGACCCTAATGTTATTGTAGAGCCCGAAACAAAGAAAAAAGAATTAAAATTCATTCTTGATTTTTGGAGAAGGCTGAGCCCCAATTATCGCAATGATAGAGCGCTAACGGTAGAAAATAAAGAAATTGTGTTTCTTACTGAAGATTACATCAATGCATTAAGAGATCAAATGATTCCTGTTAACGTTAATCAAGAGATCATCAAAAAATTAAGGCAAACTATCGCCCATTTAACGATTTTTAACTTTCTTTTTCAAGCCGAGTGTAGAGCAGGAATATCTGAACACGGACCATACTATTTTGAAGATAATCATGAACCTTTAATATTCAAGGAATTCCAGTATTTATATACGGGCAAAGAAATTTTTGGAATAGACTTTTCTGAATTTTTACCCCAAAAAGTAACTAAACCTTCACCAATTCCAAATCTGATAGTCGGGATGACACTTAAGGATATGAATAAAATAGAATTTAACGATTGGGGGACATTATTTGCCGATCCAGCAGATTTTTCTTCGAACATAACATCAATAGGGATTTGGACAAAAGAACTTATTCATCCAAAGAACCTTCGTTATCCTGACAATATGGGCAAGTTAGCACCGCTACCTCTTAATATTTTAGATGAATTAAGTGATTTTGCTAAAAAGGGTACGAAGGAATTATATGTTGATTACTCCAAGTGGGACTTTACTAAAAAATTGATGCTCGGGACTAACCTTTACGCCAATAATTGTATGACTTTATGTGCCGGGTATGCGGGAATAGAAAATGACTTTAATTGGACTTGGGCTAACGATTACGCTTTGGACAAACATTTTAAGACAGATTTATTAGATAAAGAAAAAATAAAGTATTACATTGATCATTTAAAAAGATGGGATGGCGGACATCCATTTATGCAACGGGTGTTAAGGGGGCGTAAAATTCAAGCAAAAGATCCTTTTTATTACTATTTACAAGATTAATTGTATAATCTTAGTCTAGTGTTGAGATTAAATATTCCGAAATGCCATCATCTTCTTTCCCTTCGCATGTAAATATTGCTACTTGCTCGAAAATCTCTCCCTTCTCTTTAGAAAAGTTCAAACATTATCTAAATACCCTTTAATTCTCTTTATCTCTACTTGAGATCCGATAACGGAAATCTTTTTGAAAAAATAAGTTAGTCGGGAAATTTTATCAAATGTTCTAGTAGAATAGAACACCAAATCTTTTTTTTACCAAATTTTCATTATTTTTATAAAAAAGTGGAGGTGCCTTTTATTTTTGCACACAAAAAGACCTCTTTTAAAATAATTCTTCTAATAGTATTATCTTTTACAATTTTAATAATTAAGTCAGAGATTTTTCTTTCAGGAGATTTAGGATCTCCTAAAGATTCTAAGAATGATTTAAAAGAAGAAGATGATAAAGTTCCAGATTCACATTACACTCCGAAAGGTGTTAGATTAACAATAATTAACGATTTAAGCAATTCTGTTGTTATAACATGGTTTACTAATGCTGACACATCCAATCCAATAGTAGAATATTCAACAAATTCCGAATTACTAAATTCAAAAGAAGTTAAAGCAATAACAAAGAAAATATCTGGTACATTTATTTATACTACTGAGCTTTCAGATCTAAATTCTAGCGAAACTTACTATTATAGCGTAAGTTCTGACGAATCTCATAAAAGAGAAATTATGAGTTTTACTACTATAGCAAATAGAGGCATAAATCAGGTAAGATTTTTAGTATATGGAGATACTCGATCTCAAAGAGATGTAAGATCCGCACTTTCAGAAAAAATAATGGGACATTTTAGAGACGATTTTGAATTCACGATTAATTTAGGGGATATTGTAGACGATGGAAGGGATCAAGATCTCTGGAATAATTACTTTGAAGATACAGAAGAATTGAACGCGTATAAACAAGGAATTTATATTGAAGGGAATCACGAAAAAGGTCTAGAAACCTTGATGTACGATAACTTACCAATGATTAGTACTGAAAATAATCGATATTATGCGTTTAGCTATGGAGATATAGGTTTGATAATTCTTAATTCTAATTCTTACACTATAGACGATGACGATCAAACAGATTGGCTGAACGAAACATTGTTTCAATTCTCTCAAAAAAATTCTTTTAATTTCGCGTTTATGCATCATCCGTTACTACACAATAGATCTCAATCATGTCATAGGGAAAAATGGAGACCTTTGTTCGAGAAATATAACGTTTCTTGTATATTTGCGGGACATAATCATCATTACGAAAGATCTTATCCCATTACTAATCTTGATCTTTTAGAATTTGACAATTCTGAACTCTATCGTTATAAAAATCTTAAAAATCCTATATATTTTGTATCTGGTAGTGCGGGTGCTCCATTATACGATTTATACGATTTTGATTTCATTGCCAAAAATCAAAAAGCGTATCATTTTATTCTCGTAGAAATTAAAAAAGAATTAGATAAAACCACTCTTTCAATAGAAGTTTGGGGCATGCCTGAAGATTTTGGTGACCTTTATTTATTCGATACCATAACGATTATAAATAGAGCTAAGAGCTAAATTTCAATCTTGATCTTGAAAATTAATTAATTAACTTTATTTTTTTTACATTTATTTCTCACAATCTTCCAAATGTAAGAATAATTTGATAGAAAATAAAATCCAATACAAAATTTTAGTTCTTATTTCACATGTGAGAAAAAGAATGAATAAAGCATAACAGTTCAGAATTTAGTAAGCTAATTTAACTTAGCTTAATTAGTCCCGTGTTGAGATTAAATACTCCGAAATACCATCACCTTCTTTCCCTTCGCATTTAAATATTGCTACTTGCTCGAAAATCTCTGTTTTTCCCGATCGGGATGGAAGGGGTAAGTACATTGAATGAATTGTTTTTGATTCCACTGTTCTTATATTTCCTTTTTTGTCTGTCAAAGTGAATACGGAAGAAACGGGAGTTTTTCCGTCGTCTTTTGTTTTTGTAGATACTTCAACTTTTTCGAGTATAGCATTCTCTTTGCCCTTTGTAAAAATGGTGCCGAATTGCATGATTTTGCCTAGAAGTTCTGATCTTACAATTATAAACGTCTCATCTTCAAATTGGGCAGCAACCCAATTCCAATTATCAATTCGAACCCAATGTCTAATACCATAGCTGTGATCGCGATGACCATACCCCGAAATATTTCGCATTTCGTAAACTTTGCCTTTTTTTTTCAATTCCAAAGTACCCGTTGCGATCATAGGTTGTTCGTAATGTTCTTGAGCAACCACCTTTAGTAATTCCTCTCCATACTTCTTAATGAATTCTTCGGGATCTTCTGCATCTGCTGAATTGAATATAGGAAACCTCCCTTTCATATCAACGTCTAATTTAAACTTCTGATCTTCAAATACTAATTTCCATTGTTCCATTGGTTTGATACAATAATACTTTATTTTTTTATCAAATTCCCATTTGTTCGGCAATTTTTCGAGCGGAATTTCGTTAAAGTATGTATTATTCTTACCATCAACAACTAATAAACACAAAATTCGAGATTTATTTTTGTCCATATGGAGCGATAATCTAGTGACAAAAAAAACTCTATTTGGACGATCAATAAAATTAAAGTACCAACTCTCATTATGGTATCTTGGGAATTTTCCAAAAACTTTTTCGAAATCGTGCATATATTCATCTTTTTCGGAAATAGGAATCCTATTCTTAATCAACTCCTTAAAGTCTATCTCTTCTGTCATAATAATCCAATCCTAAAATATGAGAATTTCCTTTTAACAGATTTTATCATAACTGTTTTTATTTATAATTTAAATTCTATTTTTATTAATATTTTTGATATTATGGTCGATAATTAAAACCTTTAAAATTTATATTTCTTTGTTTAAATTTATTTAGAAAGATACAATATAGTTAATAATTTACAATGATTACATAATAATTAAAATAATTAAAAATTTTAACGAAAATGTCAGAAAAATTATGGGGTAAAGTAGCGAAAAACTTTATGAATGCTGGGGCCATTGCAATGCCCATAACTGACACCGTTCTTGAAATATTAAAATTGATCTTAACTGAAGAACAAGCGAAATTTCTTTTGCTTTTTAAAAAACGTACATACAATAGTGACGAGATCAAAACCTTAACAGATTTAGATGAGGATTCTTTAAATAAAATGCTAAAAGAGCTCATGTATATTGGAGTTATATCTGGTATTCCTAGTAGAAGTACAGGAATTATGGTTTATCGATTGACGCCCTTTTTTCCTGGTGTTCTTGAATTTACATTGATGCGTGGAGAAACGGGGGAAAAAGAAAAGAAAATAGCACAATTATGGGAAAAATTTTTCAACGAATTGGTGAAAGCAACTCAAATGAACTACGATACAATTATACCAATATTTAAGAAATTTGGAAAATCAATAGAGAGAGTAGTTCCTGTTGAGGGTAAGATTGAAGTACCACAGGAAAATGTGTTACCTTTCGAAGAAATTTCGAAAATAATAGAAAAATACGACACTATTGGTCTTGCTCATTGTTATTGTAGACACCGTAAAGACCTTCTCGGCGATCCTTGCAAAGTTACTGACGAAAGAAAAAATTGTTTTGCTCTTGGAAGGGCTGCCGAATTTACTAATTCTCAAGGTTTTACAAAACAAATTTCAAAAGAGGAAGCTTTAAGAATATTAAAAGAATGTGAAGATGCAGGGCTCGTTCATAAAGCCTTTCATCATAGACTTGACCCAGAAAGAGATGAAGAGGCAATTTGTAATTGTTGTAAGTGTTGTTGTGGAACTTTTGATGCACACTATAAAGGCGCATCTCCTTTGATGAGTTTGACATCGTTCATAGCGAGTGTGAACAATGACGAGTGTATAGGATGCGGAACATGCGTTGAAATATGTAATACTGAAGCAATACAGTTGGAGGATACTACTGCCGTTATTATCGAAGAGAGATGCATTGGATGTGGTTTATGTGCTCATCACTGTCCTGAAGAAGCAATAAACTTAGAAAGAACGGGACCTAGAAATGTATTTGTTCCACCGCCTAAAATTTCTTAATCTTTTTCTTAAAAAACGCTAAAAATTCTGTCTTAGGACGTTCTTAATTCTAACATATAATTTCTCAGTTGTTGATACAAATCACTTGCGATGTTTGGTTCTTGATCTGCTAAGTTATTTAATTGAAACTGGTCTTTTTTTCGATTGTATAATTCATCAGTTTTGGGTGTTTCTGGTATGCTTCCAGGAGATTTAATTAATTCATGATTAGTCTCTTTTTGTAAAGCAAACTAATCCACCAAACATTTCCACTTTTATTCCAGCATCCGATTCAGCATTAACAATTTTAGTTTTAATCCCGTGATTTTTTGCGATCTGTAATATTCGATAAGTTCTATTTCTTTTTTTAGGGTTTTCAAGGGTTTTATCTGTAAGGATTATATAATTAGGCTTCACTTCATTATTTTTCCATTTTTTATCTATATCTTTTTCAATTTCTTCCACCGTATAAAGAATTTTGGAGTATTTATTGGGTTTGTTTATTAATTCATCCAGATCTTCTAATATTAACATTGCTTCTTGGTTTGATATTTCTTCAACCGCTTCTTTAAAATACTCATTTCTTACGAGATAAGATACCTCTTTTAGATTTTTTGCTGAACCTACTATTTCATTAAAAACAACCGTATTTTCTCCCTTTTTTAATAACCATAAATGATGCTTCTTAACGTGACTTAAAAACTCTTTTGAATATTCCTTTTTCGGAGGAGATACAATTAAGGTACTTTTTATACCTTCTTTTATAACTGATCTTATTTTATCCACAATCTCCTCATGAAAATGGTATAATTGTTTGCTATCTTGATATTTTCTTTTTCTTCCACGCTTTATTATGATATCTGTTTTTATCGTTTGACTGAAAATTCTCCAAAATACTGCGCGATCATCATGTAAACCAATAAGTAATGAAACGGGATGACCACGCTTTACTCGAGTCTTCCTTTTCTTTGGCATACTATATAATAAATTTTTTTTTTTATGGAGATAAATACGCTCTTAAATCAATTTTTCAAACCTATTTATCAAATTCATCTTGAGAAAAATGATTAATATTATAATAACTTAACCTCTTAAGATAAGGGTCTAGACGCATTGAAAATGATTGAAAGTTTTTTTTCTTTTTAGGTGTCCATCCTGTTTCTGCCACAGCTGTTAGTCGAGGGAATACTTGCCATTCTAAACGCTTAACATCTGCAACATATTCCGTCCATAAACAAGCTTCAAACCCTAATATTTGTTTATGGAATTTTTCTTCTAATTCTTCTGGAATTGGGTCGTATTCGTAAGTCTTTTGCAATGGTATTATGTCATAAGGATAATTCAAATAAACAGCGCTCATTTCTGAAATTACAACATCCCTACTCTTTCTAATATGTTCTAAAACTATGTTAAAATTGGCGGTCCAATATTGACATATAGCATTGCTAACTAAATTATCGTTTAAAATTTCGTTCCAACCCATTAATCTATGGCCGTGAGAAGCCAAGTATTTCGCGATTCTGTTAGTAAAATAAACCTGTAAATCTACTTCATTTTCTATCCCTTCATTTTTTATCCGAGTCTGACAATCAGAGCATTTTTTCCATCTTATTTTCGGGACCTCGTCTCCGCCGGTATGAATTATCTCGGAAGGAAAGATTTCCATAACTTCGCTTAAAATATCTTTTACGACATCAAAAGTTTTTTCTTTTCCTACACAGAGTACATTTTTATGAATACCAAAACGAGTACTCACTTCAAAAGGGCCCCCTGTACAGCTTAATTCCGGATGAGAAGCGATAACAGCCGTTGTATGACCAGGTAAATCAATTTCAGGAACAACGGTAATAAATCGTTCAGCGGCATAATTTATAATATCCTTCAAATCTTTTTGAGAATAATATCCAGAAATAGGAATTCCATCAGTCTTTCCTGTCCTTTTATTAACGATCGTACCTTTCCTTTTTGAACCTACTTCTGTAAGGAGAGGATATTTTTTTATTTCAATCCGCCATCCTTGATCGTCTGTAAGGTGCCAATGAAACACATTTAACTTCAAAAATGCCATCTGATCAAGAATTTTCATTACTTCTTCTTTACCAAAAAAATGCCTAGACTCGTCCAGCATAAATCCACGCCATGAAAAGCGGGGATTATCTTCAATTTTTACACATGGAATAGCCCATTCCAAATTCTTTTCGCTGGAACTTTCTATTTCAGGTGGAAGAAGCTGTCGTAACGTTTGAATGCCGTAAAAAACTCCGGAAGGTGAAGTAGCAGATATATTAACATTGGTATGAGATACTTGAAGGATATATCCTTCAGAGTCTAAAGTTCTGTGATCATCAATAATTTTAAGTATTATAACATTGTTATCTTCCTCTTTGGAGGTTACATTATTTATAGATAGGTTGAAGCCTGTTGCTGGAGATAATAGTTGTTTTAAAAATTCAGCATTTTTCTTTAACTTCGAATCTGTTAGAATAGTTGTTTTATCGTCTATTATAAATACTCCGTCTTCTGGGGTAATTTTTACTGGCTTAGGTATAATAGAATATTTAGAAAGTGATTTTTCTTTTTCCTTCATTGTTAGAGAATATTGTTAATTTAATTAGGATTATAAATAAATTATTTAAAAATTATAAATAATATTTACATTAAAAATTTTTTTTAAGATAAACTACACAAATGTAGAATAACTGTTAACTTTGAATGAGAATCTTAAAGAGATTCTCAATTTTTTATAAGAAAAAGTATTAATAATTAAGCTTGAGCTTGTTTTTTAGGGAAAGGATCTTGAAGATTTAGGATTTTGTGAAACATTTTATCAGTTAATTTGTTTCTAATTTTTCTAAAATCCTTATTGTTCCATATGAATCATTATAACGCACCCATTTTTTTCGGATAAAGACTTTGAGCGTTGATAATTTCGTGCACTAATTTATCCAATAGTTCAAGCCGCAACTCAGGATTGGAATACCACAAATTATTTAATTCCTCGGGATCATTTTCGCGATCGAATAGATCTCCATAGCCGTGCAATTTATTATAAATCGTTAAAGTATATCTTTCGGTGACTAAGCTTTTTACCCTCATCTCTAAATTGCCAAAAGGTAGTTTTTCTTTAGTACGTCGTTTATTGCTGATATCTGCCTCGTCTACCTCAATTAAGCAAGAATCTCTTACTTTTACGCAAGGATCTTTTAACACCGGAGTAATATCAATACCTTGAATATCAGGTGGTATAACTCCTTTATCGATATTACTAAGATTCAAGATAGTTGGTGCAAGATCAACCGCACTTACAAGAGAATCAGAAATACCTCCTGATTTTGTGACTCCTGGAACCTTCCAAATTAGCGGAACATTAAATATTCCATTAAAGCCCATAAATCCTTTCAAAATCATCCCATGATCTCCCATCATATCTCCATGATCGCTGGTATAAACTATCATCGTGTTATCAGCAAGCCCTAATTTTTCTAAAGCCGCTAAAATTTGCCCTACACTATCATCAATCATTGAAATCATTCCATAAGTTTTGGCGATAAAATTACGAGCTTCTTCCTCTGACGCGGTGTGGAACAACATTTTTCCCCACCTTGGAAGATCTGCGCGTGGCCCGATAAATTTATGTTTCTTTATGTTTTCTTTATCCTCGAAACTTTTCGGTAACTCTATTTGTTCTGGTTTATACATTTCGCCCCATCTTCCTGGGGGAGTACATGGATGATGGGGGTCGGGATAAGAAACTTTTAAAAGAAATGGCTTATCTCCATGATCACCTTTAGAATGTTTTTCTAGAAAATCAATTGCTCTGTCTGTACAATACGAAGTTGGATAAAACTCTTCCGGTATCATACTTTCACGATATGTATGATCCACAATAGTATGCATTTTTTGAAATATTAGCTTGGCATATTGAGGGGCTCGTTCTTCTAACCAATCTGTATAATGTCCAACACATAGATCTCCATGCCCTACTAACAAATCTACTTCATCAAATCCACAGAAAGGTTTAGGAAAGTTTTCTACTAACTCTTTGCGAGATTTCTTACTTATCCATCTAGTAACTTGTTCCACAGATTTGGAGTTATCATAAGACCTACCCCAATAATTTAAGTGCATTTTGCCAATGGCTTTAGTCACATATCCTTCTTTTCGTAAAGTTTCTGAAAATGTGGGACTGTTTTCTAAAGAGTTTAGATTTACACTAAACGCTCTGACACACATATTGGGATATTGTCCTGTCATAATGCTGCATCTATTCGGCATACATGTAGGGTTGGCCACATAAGCAGAGCTAAATCGAACACCCTCACTCGCCAATCTGTCAAGATTTGGTGTTTTTAAGATTGGGTTTCCCGCGCAACCCAGATTGTCAGCTCTCTGTTGATCCGTTATGAAAAACAATACATTCATTTTTTCACTCATGATAATCAAATAGCTAAGGTTATTAAATAATAGTTAAGAAAATACTGAAATTCAAATATAGTTTAAGATAAAATCTAAAGTTTAGAATTTTTTTTTTTTATATGATTTGGAAAAAGCTTTTAGAGCCAGTTCGCCTTAAGAGGTTTCCTACTTGGAATTCTCATATATTTAGCTTTTGGACAGCCGATCGCTAAAGAATATCCTACAGTATGCTTTCTAGGAATCTTTGCTATTTTTGAAACTGTTTTAAACTGATTTAAAAACGCAGTAATATACCCTAAAGAACAAGTTCCTAACCCTAATGTTTCTGCTGCGAGCATTATTTGACCAGCAGCCAATGTACAGTTTTCTATTAAAGAAGAGGAATCTTTAGGAGAGTGAACTATGATGAGTTCTGCGTTCCAACGCCAAACTTCCTTACCCTTTTCAATTCGGGTTAATTTTCTCTTAAACGATGGTATGGCTTCTTCAATTGCTTTCATTAATGATTCCGGAAATACTTTTTCTAACGATTCTCTTCCCTCAGAGGTTTCAAATTTTTTAACCAAATTAGATACTTGTAAACTGCATTCGTCTGATAATTTAGTAAGTAATTCACGACTTTGTACGACTGTAAAATATACATTTTCTTGATTATGTGCTGTTGCAGAATATCTTCCCGCCCAGTTTAATATCTTTTCGATTAATTCCTTTGGAACTGGTTTTTCTAAGAATTGCCTTCTCGACCTTCTTGTTCGAAAGAGGTTTATTAATGTGTCAAATGTGGGTATGTTCTCTTTTAAAGGAACATCCATAATATTTTCTGAGGGATGACTTTTTAAGGTTATTATATTAACGGGACATATCGCAACACAATGTCCGCATTCAAAGCATAAATCTTCGAAACCATCAATTAAATGCAGTGCGTCCGATTCAAATAAATAAAAACTACATTCTTCAGCACAAGCTTTACACTTAGTACATTTTTCAATATTTATTCTAATTTTCTTATTTTCAATTATTTTTTGCTCAGTAATATTATCTCTCACCTTTTATCTATCATTATTTCATAACAATTACCTGTCATTATTTAAAAAAGATAATCTTTTTTTATTAATTATTATTCTCAATTTAAGTTCCAGCAACTCTTTTGGGATAATGAGTTTGTGCCTTGAGATTTTCGTGTAATAATTTATCTACCAGTTCAAATCTTTTCTCCTTGAAATCACTATCATACCATAGATTATTCATTTCGTTAGGGTCATTTTTTTTATCATAAATGTCTCCATAACCAGGCACACTTTCGTACACAGTCAATTTATAATCCTCAGTAACTAAATGTCGTAATCGGGATTTAAGTGGTCCTATTTCCTCATCATTTTCAACGAAGCAACAATCCCGGATTTTTGTTTTAGGTTTCTTTAAGATTGGCGTTATATCATAACCTTGCATATCTGGGGGATGGTACCGTTCTTTTATCCCTAAAAGATTTAAGATAGTTTTTGGATAATCTATAGTACCCACTAAAGAATCAGTAGTTTCTCCTGGTTTAGTTAATCCAGGTACCTTCCATATCATTGGAAGTTGCAGCACTCCGTTGTATGGGCAAGGTCCTTTAAATAAAAGTCCGTGATCCCCCATTAAATCCCCATGATCGCTAGTGTAAATTACAATTGTATTATCTGAAATTAATTTTTCTAAAGACGCTAAAATTTGTCCTACACTATAATCTACATATGCAATTGAGGCATATGTTAGAGCAGTAATTTTTCGGACTTCATCTTCAGTTGATTCTCGCAAAAATGCTTTCTTAAATGGTGGATTTTTCAAATGCTGCCCTAAAAATTCATGATTATATAACTTTTTTGCATCGTGAAAACTTGCGGGAAGTTCTATATCCTCAGGTTTATACATATCTCGAAATCTTTTTGGAGGGATAATAGGATAGTGGGGGTCAGGAAACGAACAATGTAGATAGAAAGGCTTATTTCCATAATCTCCTTTCGCGTACCGTTCCAAAAATGCAATGGTGCGTTCTTGAACGTAGGTTGTGCTATAATACTCTTCTGGGATATCGTCGCAATAAAGACTAAACAAATAATCATAGTTTAGGCACCTTTTTTTAACTTCCTCTGCTACAGAAGAAGATTTCTCTTCTAACCATTCAATATAATGTCCTGAGCAGATGCTGCCATTTCCTACAACTAATTCTACTTCATCATACCCATAATAGGGGATTGGAAAGTTTTCTCTTACAAGATCCTTTCTACCTTTTGGATCTACCCAACTAGCTAAGTTTTCTGCTGATACAGTCTTTCTTTTAAATGGTGCCATCCAAAATTGGTGATGAATTTTTCCGATCGCAGCAGTATGCCATCCCCTCTTTCGAAGTGTCTGCGTAATGGTTGGAACATCTTCCCTCAAATTAATTCCATTACTCCTCACACCATGCACATTTGGATAAAGACCCGTCATCATAGTTGCGCGGTTAGGCATACATATAGGATTCGTACAAAAATAGTTTGTAAACCTCACGCTTTCACTTGCGAGCCTATCTATGTTAGGAGTGTTTAAAATCTTGTTTCCATAACAGCTCAGGTGGTCCATTCTCTGAGCATCAGTTATCATAAATAAAACATTCATTTTTTCACTCATTTTAATCAACTTTATAAAAATAATTAACAATATTATTTTGATACACTAGCTCATTTTAGGATTTAATATTGCAACTTATTATTAAAAATATGGATTTACTACCTTGCTTGCAATACTTAACAAAGATTTTTAATGCTAAAATTAAAGATAATGAACTAAAATTACTTTACTCATTTCTTAATTGGGCTTTCAACCGATCTATTTCCTTGTCTTTCTCGTCCAATTCAGATTCTAATACGCTGACTTTCCGTTCCAGATCGACCACTTTAAGCATATTTTCCACGCCTAAGAGCTCCTCTTTATTATCATCAATTCCGCTCTCTTTTTTTAATTTTTTCGTGAAATCTTCCGCGCCCATTTTTATATCATCCACCAAATCATTTATAGGAATTAATCGTGTCTTACTTGAAAGTATTATGATGACTAAGTAATAAATGCAAGTTTTAGTTTTTAAAACTTTGCCCTTCTCTTTCAAGCTAAGATGTAAAAAATAGGTAAAATAAAGGTGGTCGCTTTTAGAAAAAGTCTTTTCCCTTTTATTTAATTCACGCCTTAAGTATTTTAATTCGCTCGTGTGAACCCGTAATTCTTAAAAAGTTAATTACGGGATACATTAGGAACGAGAAAAGCAGAGCGGGATGGACTTGCACCAACGAAGGCGCGTTGTTTGCGGATTCTTTAAGCAAAATGCTAACGAAAAGAAAGGCAAAAACCTAAAAATAGGAAGTGGTTATTACGACAGGGAGAGAAAAAATATTAGTACACAAATCAATAGATTACATAGCGTTAGAGAGAAACAACCACATTATTTACGTCGAAAAAACGGAAATACCCGAATTAATCGAAGAATTAAAAGAATACCTTGAAAACGATATTAAAAATAAATCCAATTTTTTTTTTTTAATAAATTTTTACTCTCATGTTATTTATAAATTCAAGAAAACAACTAATCAAGAAAGCGAAAAAATAAAGGTGTGAAAAGGATTATGAAGACAGGAATAAAAAAATACTGGAACGGAAGGTATTATTATTACAAGAATCTTTCAAATTTCGATTTTACGATTTTGATATTAGAAAAATTTGAAGAATTCTATTTGGTTCTCAGTAAAAATGGCGAGTTTAACAAACTTAAGATTGATATTGACGAGGTTTTTAAGAAAAAATTTATCGAGTATTTTAATCAAATTACGTCAAGAAATTCAAAGAATAATATTTACGATAGTTTAGAGAGAGAAAAAAAAACAATAGACCAGATAACAGCGTCTATTATATACATTGTATTACATCTTCATTACGATATAGATTACATAATATTTCCTAAAGGGAAATTTACCGAAATTTTAAACATTAATTACGCGAAATTTACTGTGCATTTAAACCATCACATTGAAAAATATTTTAAAGTAAACGAATCGGAATATTATAAAAAAGTTGTAGAATACTACAATTTGTTTATTGATAAATTAGATAAGATTTACAACTTGTCGTTGTCAAAAAAGTATAAAAGAATCGAATTAAAGGCGAAAGTTGTTAATCTATTCGTTTCGTTACTCGAAAGCGATGTAAAAACGCCCAAAAAAATTAGAGAAAACTTTTACAAATACAAAAAAGAACTATCGGAACTTCTCGAAAAATATGGTTTAGACATTAACACTTTGTTGAAATTAAATCAATACAAATATCTAATGCCACAGTACATGGCGGTTGTTTTAATATTTTTCTTTAAAGACCTTAGAGAAATTAAGGAAAAGAAAGAGTTAAATTTGACGAATACGCTTAGTCAAGATTTAAACTTATCCGTTAATAGACTTCAAACGCTATTCGATGTGTTAAAATTTACGGTTCAAAAAGTGGAAAATATGAAACTATCCAAGTTAAAACTGTATCCAAGAGAAGATTTTATAAAAGACTTGAAAAAGATTTTAACCGAATCGTTCGACATAGACGTTGAATTGATATATAAATTATATAAGCTAACGGACTTAGATCCCGAAACTTTTGCTAAAGAGATAGTAGCATATAAGGGAGTAACAGGAGGAAAAAAGCTAATCAGAACCATTAAGATTAGATCGTTTACAGGCGTAATATACAAAAGAATTCGAGAAAATTTTACGAGATTGAAGGAAAAAAACTTGATTTCAGAATCGAACTTTAAAAAAGCTACAACGCTTATAAACGAAGTCATTCACGTTAAGTCATCTTCGCTCACAGATGGTTCGGTCTTTGTAATTAACAAAGAAAACTTAGAAAACATTAAGGATAACGAGTTAAAGCAAAAACTTTCGGAACATTTTGAAAGGATATGGAGAGGGTATTATCCAAAGCATTTATTCGAAGATCCTAACGTGCCTAGCGCCTCTAAAATGCAATTAAAAGGGAATCGCAAAGAAAATTTAAGAACGGAACTTTTAAAAGAAAAACTCGTTAAAAGTTTGTTAAACGCGAAAAATTTAGAGAAACGCGACGCAGGAATTTTTTCTCAATTAACTCTTACAACTAAAAAAGTCTATTTAGAAACCATTCAGAAGTTTGGCGTAGTTAAGAAACACAAACCCATTTTAACTACTTTAGTAAAGAAGGAAGGCGTAATCGCTATTGAAACGCCCGTGTGGATCGTACTTAAAGACGGTTCTTATTACACAGGTCACATCGATCTAATTGCTGTTATCGACGACACATTAATTATTGCGGATAACAAAGACACCGAAGAAGAGATATTTAGGTTTTTACCTCAAATTTGCTGTTACGCGTACTTACTAAAGCAAAAGTTAGGATTTCAAAATTTTGACAAAATAATATGCGTTGGCTTTAGCAAAGACATTGTTTATAGTTTTAATCCTAAGATTTTAGAGGGAGAGATCCTAAAATTCGTTAAAGAGATAAACTCAACTCGAACCATCCCTTTAAAGTGTATAAAACTAAAAAACAAAACAGAGTTAGACCTACAAAAAGAGATCGAGAAATTAGTTAAATAGCTTTTATTAAATCCTTACGTTTAAATTCTTCTAAAAAAATTGCTTTCTTTTACATTTTTACTTTTTATAATTTAAAACAATTACTACATGGCTATGTCAAAATAATTGTCGAAAAAATGAACAACAGGTTCAAAAAATCGACAAAAAATTAAACCTAATTTTGATTTACCCTATGGAGAAGATCAAAGGAAAATAGAGTGGTTTAGACTTCTAATTTTTTTTCAAAAAAATATAAAATATACCTTTTAGAAGCCAAACGCGGTTGGTCTGTTAATTATTTTTTTCATTATTTCTGTAATGCTTAGGATCATTTCCTGAATCTTTTTATCAGTCAGTTCAGATTGAATTAATTCCTTTATTCGATTTTTAGCTAGTTTTCGATAATTTTTGGATAGATAATTTTTCAAATATCTTATATTTAACAAACTTAATAAGCATAACAAGTTAACTTCAGGGATTTTTTTGTCAACAATGATTTTTTTTATTTCTTCTAAAAGACTTTTTTTAACTTCTGGTTTTTGAAAGTAAAATCGATACACGGAAAAAATTTTTAAAGCTTTTTTTTTTTCAATCTTTAGAATTCCTTGCCGTTCTAATCCTCTTAAAAAATCCATATAACAATATTTATATCTTCTTGTGGTTAGCTTATCAAAACAACTTTCTAATATATACGCTTCTTGATAAGACTTCAAAAATTCTAAAATTCTAGCTAGGCATAAATTCTTAGTTGGACTTGGATCTATAATTTCTAAATAATTTCCTTGAACAGTTATTTTACTTTTTAAACTTAAATCCATTAAAGTTGCTCCTACGAATCTAATATGTTTTGGTGAAGCTTTAAAAAGAGATATTTTTCCTTTCCTTTCCTTTAACATTAAGAGCAAAAAATTTTCAGTAATAAGCATATTAAACCAGATCTTTCTTAATATATAAAATTAAAACCCATAATTGAGATTTGCCATTCTTTTTTTTTTGATTTTTTGACATATAGCAATTCAAATAATAATTAAATATCAATACTTAAATATAAGTCAAAAAATGAACATTAATTTCACCAAAACGACAATTTATTAAACCTAATTTTGATTTACCCTACGGAGAAGATCAAAGAAAAATAGAGTAGTTTAAAACTATTTCTAAAAAATGGTATTAAATGGACGTAGTAATGATTTTTTTCGCTTTGACGGTTATTCTTTTCGCAACTTCGCTTGTTTTTCACGTTTCTAAATCGAGAGAGCAGAAAAGGAACATCATAGCAGAGGCAAAAAAAGGGAAATTTCTCAAATGGATAATTCTTTTTCTCTCAATTCTACTAATTGTGTTATTTTACTTAAATGTAAAAGAATTTTCCTCGAAACAACCTTCTGCAATAAACCTTGTTCTTATCAATATTAGCGCGTTTAATTACGTCGCGTCGCTCACTTTGTTTTTCAGTTCGCTTATTAACAAAGAAAAGTACGTGGTAGAGTTAGATTATCCTTCGCGTTCCAAATCGAGAAAAGGCGACATCAGGTTAGGGAAAGTTGTATATAAAACGAAGGCGAAGCACCCTTTTTTACTCGAAATGTCAGATCTTCAGCAACACATGTTCATCTCAGGAACGACGGGATCGGGAAAGAGCAACTTCATGCAATATTTTTTACTGAATTTCGATTAAATGTTAAGTTTTTTGTAGGATTGAAAAAATAAAAATCTTTTCTAAGATTCGATATCACGAGCATATAACACCCTCATATTATCATGATAACACAACTTCTTAAATATGAACTTTAAGACAGTTGTTAACACATCGTATCGCGACATTCCCGTTGAA
>JAUWBH010000096.1 GCA_030605085.1 Promethearchaeota archaeon
CAAACCTGGAGCTGGAGCTTGGTCTTCAGAATATACAGATGCTATAGTAATATTCTCAATATTAATATTAAATGCCATTTTAGGTTTTTATCAAGAGTATTCTGCAGAAAAGTCTCTTGAAAGCTTGCAAAAATTAGCCCCCCATTTTGCTAAAGTTAGACGGGACGAGAGAGTTCTTGAAATCGATGTTGGAGGTGTTGTTCCTGGAGATATCGTATTAATTGAGGAAGGAGGTAAATTTCCAGCAGATATACGGCTGTTTAAAGAATTTTCTTTATATGTTGATGAGGCAATCTTAACTGGAGAATCCCTACCTGTTAAAAAACGGTTAGATCCCGTAGATATAGAGCTAATATTAGCGGATAGAACCAATCTTGGTTATATGAATACTATTATTACTAGAGGACATGGAGAAGGGGTCGTGATAGCAACAGGTATGTCAACAGAAGTTGGCAAAATAGCAGGAAGTTTACAAGAAGAAGTTGAAGAACCTAGTCCATTTCAGGTAGAAGTAAATAGATTTGGAAAATTACTAGGGATTTTAGTAATTACAATTTGTATGGCTATTTTTATTACTGAATTAGTGCTTATTTCAGTTTACGAAGGTCTTACATTTACTGATTCACAAATAGATCGAATTGTAGAAGTATTTAAATTATCAATAAGTTTTGCAGTGTCTGCAGTTCCAGAGGGACTTGTTGTTGTAATTACTGTAGTTATGAGCATAGGTATGAAGAGAATGGCAGACCATAATGCTCTCGTAAGAAAGTTAACTGCTGTTGAAACCTTAGGACGAGTAAATATAATTTGCTCTGATAAAACAGGTACGCTAACAAAAAACGAAATGACAGTCGTGAAAGTATTCCTTGGTGGAAAAGAATACAATGTAGAAGGAGTGGGATATGCAATAGAAGGCAAGATCATGGAAGATGGAAAACCCATTTCAGTAACTCCAGATATGAAGCGATTTTTAGAAGTAGCCATGTTTTGTAATAATTCAAATGTTCACCTCATGAATGATGGAACTAGAAATACTGATGTCGTTGGTGATCCCACAGAAATTTGTCTTAAAGTACTCGCAATGAAAATGGAACTTGATATTAAGGCTGAAAAAATCAATGAAATACCATTTAGCTCAGATAGAAAAATAATGTCCGTAGCAGTTAGAATGGATAATAAATTATATTCCTTGATTAAGGGCGCTCCAGATGTATTGCTAAAAAACGCTAGTAAAGGTATAATTAATGGACAAGAAAAACTAATCAAAGATGTTAAAGATATTATCTTGAATGAAAATGAAAAATACGCAAAAAATGCTTTAAGAGTTTTAGGACTAGCTTACAAACCCTTGGAAGAGGATTTTAAAGAAGAAGACATGGAAAAAGATTATATATATTTAGGCTTAGTCGGAATTATAGATCCACCTAGAGATGAGGTTAAGGGTGCCATAAATAGAGCACGCAGTGCTGGAATAAGAACGATCATGATTACAGGTGATCATAAAATTACGGCTATAGCAATTGCTCAACAAATTGGATTAACTGAATCAAGCGAAGCTATTACGGGTGTAGAATTAGCAGGGATGGGGGATGATGAACTTAGAGAAAAAGTAAAAACTATTGATATTTACGCAAGAGTTACTTCAGAACACAAATTAAGAATTTTAAAAAGATTAAAGGAATTAGGTAATATTGTTGCCATGACTGGAGATGGCGTAAACGACGCTCCCGCTGTAAAAGCCGCCCATGTTGGTATTGCTATGGGAATTACCGGCACAGAAGTCACTCAAGAAGCATCAAAAATGATTTTGATTGACGATAATTACTCAACCATCGTAAATGCGGTAGAAGAAGGAAGAGGAACCTTTGAAACTACAAAAGGATTCTTTCGATACATGTTAAGTACGAATTTTGATGGAATTTGTATGTTACTCGTAGCATATATAGTCATAACAATATTCCCAGAAACATTTTTGGCCCTTCCAATTACGCCGATACAAATTCTCTGGTTAAATATTGCCACAGATGGTATCCCTGCAATGGTATTAGGATTAACACCCACGGATCCCGATGTAATGAAAGAGAAACCACGTGAAGGATTTACATTGGTAAAAGAGATTAAAGGTCCCGTTCTCTTCATTGGACTCTATACCGCCTTTACTGATATTGCGCTTTATTTGTTGTTATGGTCGGTTTTGATTCCTGCTTGGGCTGGAACTGGAATAGATCCATATTTAACAATGGATTACTCAACAGCCGGTTCTGAAGCGAACCTGTACGCAATCTCGTTAACGCAGACCATAATATTTACAAATCTGGTTATTTGTGAAATAATATTTGTATACGCCTGTACTTCTAATATAAAACCGTTTTATGAGTTTCCAAATAAACATTTATTCTGGGCTACAGGGCTCTCTCTTGGATTACAATTATTAATTATATTTACCTCATTCGGTTTGTTGTTTCGTGTTGTACCTTTACTTCGATGGGAATATTGGCTGGCACTTTTTCTTGGAGCTTTTAGTGTGTTTGTAATAGATGAATTAAGAAAATATAGATTAAGAATAAGAAAGCGAAAAAAAACTAACCACATGTTTGATGAGATTAGAAAGTATTTTATGCGTAGAAAAAAGCGTAAAGGACTACTCTGATAATTTTAAATAAAAATTTATATTCTTTCTTTTTTATTTGTATAAACTATTATCATTATAGATTATCTAAAATTCTTTTAGATTAATCAATTTCTAAATCCAATGTATTTAAGGATAAAAACATTCTTGAACTATTCTAAATCAGTATTTAATACTTTCACTATTTCTTCAATATTCGTTGAATGCGCATTAAGTTGATCCATTTTATCTCAAGACTTACCTTTTATATTATTTTATTTTTATCCTTATTTTTACGACTAATTTTTATTAAAATGAATCTTGGATTATTTAAATTTGGAAATTAACGATAATTGATGATAATTTAACTTAAGTTTTTTAGCAAAAATGACCTCACTAAGTTAAATAATAATTTTTAAATACATATTTTAGGTAAAATTAAAATGAGTATAGATATATCCAATGGTATTAAAGAAGGTAATATAATGATAAAAGTTATAACGTGCAATACAACAAGCATAACATTATTAACAGAAAAAAAATTTGCTGGAAAAGTACTCCAACCTGATATAAAAGCAAATAGGGCTCTTGCTGAACATGGCTTAGCAATGAGTATTAGAATAAAAATGAACGATACCAGTCATCATATTCTATTAGATACAGGAGGATTGAATGGAACATTCATGAAAAATTGTGAAAATTTAAAAGTGAATTTGGACGATGTAGAGAAGGTAGTACTAAGTCATGGTCATTTTGATCATTTCGGTGGATTGATGGATCTGATTCCTAAATTAAAAGATGGCGCCAGTATATATTTAAATCCAGTCTGTTTTGTACAAAACCAAGTTGTATTTACAGCGGAAGGGATTGAAATTCCCGCAGAAGAGTTAGGACCTAATTTACGAAAATTGGAAAAAGAAGGCAAGGTATTAAGAACTGCCAAGTTTCCTACCCTAAATAAAGATCAAATTTATGATCTTGCAAATCAACATAATATTAAGATCATTGAAACTAATAAACCAGAGAAATTATATAATGGTGTTATACCAGTGGAGAAATTGAGCTTTTTGATGAAGATGAGGCTACAAAGGGAATTTATTTAGTAAAAAGTAGAAAGGAGCTTGAAAAACATACCTTTAGGGATGAGACTTCATTATATATTAATGTAAAAGATAAAGGTTTAGTTGTTCTTACTGGATGTGCCCATACAGGTCTTATTAACACTATAAAATACGGACAAAAATTAACAGGGATTGAAAAAATATATGCAATAATAGGTGGATTGCATAAGGAATATGAAAGTGATGAAAATATCAAAAGTTCTGTAGAATTTATAGAAAACTTAAATCCAGAGGTAACATGTGGAATGCACTGTACAGGATTTCGTTTTAATACCGTAATGATGCGCCATCCTTCTCATACTTTAGGAATTGTTGGAACCGAATTTCATTTATAATTTATTTTTTTATTAATTTTTATATTTATACCTTAAAATCTAATTGTATCCTTTATTTTCATTAATTTTATATTTTTTTTACAATTAGTCTTATTAAATATTTAGTAATTATATTAAACAGTTCTAAAAAAGGAATATTGCCAATGAATATTGCAGAAATTTTAACAAAAAAAATCGATTCTAATCAACTTGTTCTTACTGAATTTGAATCGAAAGAATTGTTAAGGGAAATAGGAATCCCGGTACCTGGGCAAAGCTTAACATCTACCAAAGAAGAGACCGTTTCGGCAGCAGAAAAGATTGGTTTTCCCGTGGTTTTAAAGCTTATGGCAGAGGACATTGTACATAAATCTGATACTGGAGCCGTCAAATTGAATATAAAAAGTAAAGGGGATGTAGAGCAAGCGTACGACGAATTAATGAAAATTCCATCTCAAACTGAGAAAAAAATCTCGGTCCAAAAAATGGCGGACGAACCAATAACGGAATTAATAATCGGTATGACGACCGATGCTCAATGGGGCTCAAAACTTACTTTAGCCCCGAGGAATTCGGTCCTGCCTTAATGTTTGGGATTGGAGGTATTTTAGTTGAATTATTAGAAGATATTAGCTTTAGAATTGCTCCTATTACAGAATACGATGCTCGGGAGATGATTCACGAAATCAAGGGATTCCCGATTTTAGACGGATATCGAGGTAAACCAAAAGCAGATATCGACGCAATCGTAGAAACATTGCTAAAAGTCTCGGACCTCGTCGTAAAACACGAAGAGATTCACGAAATGGACTTAAATCCCGTATTTATTTACGACAAGGGAATTATGTGCGTTGATGCTAGAATAATATTAAAAAAAAAAAGAAAATAACGAATAAAATCCATTCTTTTTCTATATTTTAATTAAATACAACTCTTTTTTAAATGTGTTAATAAAAGCTTTTAGAAAACTAATATAAATCGGCTATTTTCTATTTAAAATCATTTAAATATTCGTAGTTTTATTTAAAAATTATAAGAATATATTCTATGAAAAGTCTCTATTTTTAAATTAAATAAATAAGGCCTTAATACCATGGCTGATAAAATCAAAACTGAAATTATAACGATTAATAATACAAAAACAGCAAAAAAAGAAATCAAAAGATTGATTGCTGAATCAAAATTAGTATTAAAACAGAACAGCAATTTTGATCGTGCTTTAGAAAATTATGAAAAAGCAGAAAAAATTGCAATTGAATGGGATTTAATAAAAAAATCCGAAAATCTCGAAGATAAAATTTTTAGTGTTTTCGTACAAGGATTAAAAGCAAATATGGATACTCTTGAAAAAGGAGCAATAAAGTATGCAAAAGAAGAAGACCATAATGTAACATCTCAATTATATATACTCGCCGCTAGTGTCGCTTCAGAAATCTTTCTCTTGGGCGTTGATGGCGCAATAAAAGATGTCAAAAAATTTCTGCAAAAAGCAAAAGAATATGAAAAACTAATTTCTTAAAAAAATTTAAAATAAACAAGATCTCCGCACAAAAATTAACGGAGAATAGATTTTATTGATTAAAATATGTGAGATTTATGTAATGGTGTATATATTAAACATTTACCTAAATTTCGTTATCTGTACTTCTTATAATTTAAATTGATTAATCAACTATGCCATTTTCAGTAATGGAAAACACCGCGTCTCCTTCTGGTAAGTGAGGGGCGTCAACAACCTTAGCAACTCGTTGTTCCCCTTTTCCCTTTCTCAAATAAACCCTAATCGTCGAGCCATGCGCAATTATATTACCTCCAGTAGCAGTTAGAGGATTTCCGTAAAATACATCTGGTTTAGCGGAGACTTGGTTCGTCACGATGATCGCAAGTTCAGAATATATGTCTACCAAGCGCAAAAGATCGTGTAAATGAGTGTTAATTGTCTGTTGTCTGGAAGAAAGCATTCCTCTGCCTACATATTCACTTCTAAAATGACCTATTATTGAATCAACAATAATTAATTTAATGTTCTTTTCTTTAATTAGATTTGAAGCTTCTTTTATTAATAGAATTTGATGATCAGAGTTGTAGGCCCTGCCAAATACGATATTCTTAAGAACTTTTTTGTGGTCTAAGTTTAGGTGTTCGGCCATTTGAATGATTCTTTCTGGTCTGAATGTTCCTTCTGTATCGATATATAGCGCACATGCCTCAAGACCGCCTTTATCTCTCGGAAGTTGAACATTAACGCAGAGCTGATGCGCTATTTGAGTTTTTCCGGTCCTAAATTCTCCAAAGAATTCAATTAAACTATCTGTCTCGATACCTCCTCCCAAAAGATCGTCTAATTCTTTACTACCTGTCGTAATCTTCGCAATATTCTTCCTATGCTCCCACACATCGCTTGCGGATTTGAAACCGATCCCTAACTTATCCATGGATATTTTGATTAATTTTGCAGTCGTTTTCTCTCCGATCCCAGTATCTTCTCTAATGATCTTGGGCGGTGTAAACGCGATGGCTTCAAGGCTTGAAAATCCTGCTTCTACAAGTTTTTTAAGAGTTGCCTCACCAACGCCCGGCAAATTTGCAACATTTTTTACACTATCATCCTTTATAGCCTCCTTAGACTCCTCTGTCTCCTCTTCATCTACATCTTCCTCTTCTAGTTCTTCCAATGCTTCCTCTTCTAGTTCTTCCAATGCTTCCTCTACTTCCTGTTCAAGTACTTCAGCTTCTTTTTCTAACTCATCGAAGGCTTCTATTAATTCTTCTTCATCGTCGTAATTTTCGTTAGAATCTATTTCTTCTTCGTTAACATCTATTTTTTCATCTTCAGGGGCTACATTTTCTGCTTCAGAGTCTCCATCTTTAGCGTACTTAACATGTTCCTTGTAAATCTTTCCTTTCTGATGGTTCCTTTCACATTGAGTACAATAATAGGGTTCTCCTGGTGTAAATCCATTTCCTTTAATATCTGCTGCTTTAGCCATTTTCATCACAATTTTTTGTGGAATTTTTATATGTATTTGTAATTAAGATATAATTGAACATCCACATTTTTTAAATGTTAAAGGGTAAAGATTTTTCAATTTTCAAATTTTTTAAAATCTTAAAAAAAAAAATGTTTCGACTTTAAATTGGTAAAAATAAAAAAAAAGCTTTAATCTCGAAAAATTAATAAAAGTGCTTTAAACTAGTAAAAAATGTTGATTCAACCAGTTATATCCTTAATTTGATCACAGACTTTCCGCATTTCTATAAAAGCCGTGTCCATTCGAGCTTCTGCTGCGAGACATGCTGCTACAATTAGCTCTTTTCCTCCGCTCATGATGAGAAATGTACCTTCATCACCTTGTAATATTGCAATATCAAGTATCCCGCTTTTAAGCTCTAATAATACCCTTTCAGCAATGCTCAGAATCGTCGCAGTCATTGCTGCGAGTTTAAGCTCAGAGTGGGGATCGTTGATTCCATCCTCTAGAAGTGCTTGAATAATCAATCCTTCTTGTGAAACTATGGCCCCAGATCTAAACCCATCTATATTTTCTTTGAGGGTTTGTAAAAGAAAGAGAAGTTGTTCGTCGGACATTTGCAGATTTGAATATTTTTTTTTTTACCTTAATTAATTTAATAAAAATTCTCAAATTTAAAATCTAGTAAAAGTATAACACATAAATTGATAAATTTAATAAAAAGATAGTAAAATTATAATATAATTCATAATCTTATAAAATAAAAATTGTTAAAAATGGTGTTATCTAATTGAGTTTAGGATTAAGATTGGAATTTTACCCTGAAATTAAAGAGGAAGATTTAAGCGTATTTAAAAAAGCTATTAATGAAAATAAAGTTAAATGGGATTCTCCTTTTTTTATTGATACAAAATCTTATTTAGACCTTGAGAAAATAAGTGAAATTTCTAAACAATTTTTAATTGAAAATGTGAGAAATATTATTGTATTGGGAACAGGAGGGTCAATTCAAACTTTTTTAGCATTAAAGCATTTATCGAAAAAGAAGGTTTTTCCTGTTACAAGTTCCAGGGCAATAGAGTTAAAAGGGTGTTTGGATAAGACTAGCCCGGAAGATTCTGTGGTAATTCCGATATCAAGAGGTGGTGAGACATTAGATGTAAACTCTACAATCGAGATTTTTGCAAAGAAAGGCTATAAATTTTTGGGACTTTCATCTAAGGGGCCTATGAATGAGATGTTAAAAAAAATAAATTGTCCAATTTTAGACATTCCAGATCTTTCTGGTCGTTTTGCAGGTTCTATTTCTAATGTCGGAATCGTTCCGGTCTATCTTTCAGGAATAAAAGTTGAAGACTTTTTAAGGGGATTAGATGAAGGATATAAAATATACAATTATTCTAATACCAATGATGCGTTGCTTTTTTCGAGCTTCCTTTATAAATTATATAAGAGAGGATATAAAATAGTTTTTTCAATGCCTTATTCAAAGAATCTTGAAGGATCCGTTGGATTGTGGGTTCAGGAAATATCAGAGAGTACGGGTAAAGGCGGAAATGGATTGATGGGGGCTTCCCATTCTGCGCCCTTATGTCAACATTCTGTACTTGAATATCTTTTAGGGGGAACTAGAGGTGCCGTAATCCCTATATTGTGGACAATTAATAGCGAGTCTTTGGATTTACAATTAGAATCTTCTATTGATCACATAAATGGTCAAACCGCCCAAACAATAGTAAATTACCAGGCGGACGCTACATTTCAAGCTCTAATTGAGCAAGGGGTACCATCTGCGAAAGTTTCAATACCAGCTCCAGATGAAATTAATATAGGCCATTTAGTTGCATTTATTCAATCTACGGTTTATTATTTATGCTTACTATTAGAAGTTAATTGGACTAATAATCCAAAAGTTGTTATTGGAAAAAGAATTTGCAATGAAGCTTTAAAAAATAGATTATCCCCTGAAGAAAGAGAAAATAAGAGAGAAAGCATCGCAATGGAAAAATTCAGAAATTTTTGGGCTTAAAAATGAATTTCGAATTAAATAAACAAGAATCAGAAAGAAAAGAATTAGCAAAAGAATAATTTAAAAATTTTTTTAATTAATTTAATTATTACCTATAAAAGCATCGTATAAGACATTTACAGCTTTTTTACAATCCTTTCTTTCAATAATAAAAGTGATATTCAACTCAGATGAGCCTTGCGCTATAGCTCGAACATTTATGTCATTATTGCCCATGGTTGTAAAAATTTTTCCGGCAACACCGGGAGTGTGTAGCATTTCAGCTCCAATTACAGCAATTAAAGAAATATCTCGATCAATTTTTATACTAAACCACTGTTTTCCAAATAATTCAGAATTTCGAAGTAGAAAGCTTACTTTCATTGAGTCTTCTAAATCTATTCCAAAAGTTATGTTATTTTCTGAAGAACTCTGTGAAATGAATGTTATATTAATATTATTATCTCCTAATAGTGAAAATAATTTAGAAGCAGTTCCTGGTAATGATATCATCGTACCACTCTCAATCGTTACCATCGATAACCTTTCAATAGAAGCTATCGCTTTAATCATTTTTTCACCCTTCACGACTTCTTTCGTGATTGTAGTATATTCTTTTGATTCTGGATCTGCAAATTCTCTAATTTCAGAAGTTATATTTCTCTTTTCATTAACATCAAGACATAATGGATGCAAAACTTTAGAGCCGAAAAATGCAAGTTCTTTTGCTTCGATGTAAGATATTTGTTTTAAAAGTTTTGTTTTTTCGGAGATTCGTGGATCCGCGTTTAAAAATCCTTTTACATCTTTCCAAAAAATGAGTTTGCAATCATATTCTGGTTGTAAGCAATAAGCTAATATTGCTGCTGTTAAATCAGTTCCACCTCTTCCGAGGGTTGTAATTTTTTTATCTTTTGTAGAGCCGTAAAATCCAGTAACGCATATTAAATCAATTTTTTTCGATTCTAATATTGGAATTATTGTATTGGCAATTATTTCTTCAGTATCATCTAATAACGGAAGTGCTCTTCCAAAATGGTCGTCAGTAATAATGATTTCATCGGAAGATATGAATTGAGATTTAAACTCAGTATTTATCGAATTTATATACTGTGAAACGATAAAAATACTCAATTTTTCTCCGTAGGACATAATCAAATCTAATATATCTTCACTTGGTCTAAGTAATCGGATAATGTGTCCTAATTGAGTCAGGTCTTCAATGTTTTCTTCTAAAAAATCCAATGTATTTCTATATTCAGCTTTATTCTCGTCAATAATCTCGTCAATAAGATTTTTGTGGATGTTGTATATATTTTCAATGATAACATCGCATTCCACTGCTTCTTCACACGATTTACTATAAAAGACTATAAGCTTGTCGGTAATTCCTTTTAAAGCGGATGTTACTACTATTACATTCGAATTCATGATATATTTCTTGATGATGTTAAATGTTTGTTTAAAGGATTCGGTATCTTGCAAGCAAGAACCACCAAATTTCATAACAACAAGCTTTTTCTTCCCATTTGTCAACTTAAGCATCAACGTAGCTATTAAAAATCTTCGATAATAAGTAAAATGATACAAAATTAATAGATTTAATTATTTATAATCTTTATATAGGTTTTTATAAAAAATCCAGCAATTTTAAATTTTAAAATTTTCTAATTCTAATTATTCATTTTTACATGTACTCTTTTGATACGAATTTTTGGATTAATAGAATCTAAGTGGAAGTCAATAATTTGAAAAAAATTATTACGATGTGGAATTAATGAATCTGAAAATCATTCAATGGTTAGAGGATAATAAGAATAAAGTTGACTGGGTCGATTTATCAGATCGGTGGGATAAAATGCAATTATTACATAATCCTTATAGAAATGATCAAATCGAAACAATTTGTTACCTTTCTGGCGTTCAATCTCTAAAAAATCCGAAAATATTGGATTTATGCTGTGGACCTGGAACTTTATCAAAACATTTCTTATCAATGAAACCTAACATTGAAATTATCGCTGTTGATATTGACCCATTTCTTATGGCGATTTTTAAGAATTCTTATCCTCAAGATAGAATTAAAACTGAGTTATACGATATACGAAAAGACGAATTTTTTGATAAGTACCAGAATCATTTTGACGCTGTTGTGAGTCTTACAGCATTACATTGGTTATCTCAAGAGAATCAGAAATTATTATATAAAAGAGTTTATTCGATCTTGAAACCTGGAGGGATTTTTCTTAATGGAGACCCTTTTTTACCGACCAACAAAACCATTCAAGACCGTCTTGCAGCCCTCCAAAAATTCAAGGCGAATAATATCGAAGGAGAGACTTGGCACCAGTATTGGGATATGATATATTCAAAATATCATATAAAAGAATATATTGACGAGATTAATTCAAAATTCCTTCATCGGGAAGGCTCTGAAGAGCATGGTTATCCCGTAGATTTTTACATATCAACCCTAAAAGAGGTGGGTTTTAATTCTGCAAATGTTTATTGGCAGGGCGGATTGCGAATAGTATATGGTGGGATGAAATTTTAGAATGTTATGAGTTTAAAAAGTTTAAATATGAGGTGTAGGACTTAGTTTTTTACCGTTATATGACAATTTCACACTACAATAATGGCAATAGTTATCTTCATTTTCTTGGATTGCCAGCCCTTCAAAATATATTAATAAAAAAACACTTTAATCTACTAAATAAATCTAAATTTTTCCTGTAGTTTTATAAATTTTCTGAAGATAGTATCTAATAGTCATTAAGTTTTGCGAATATCTACCCGGATTGTCATGGTTTAAAACTGAAAATATTACAATTGCTTTACCATATGCATCTTCGGCTTCACTATATCTTCTTAAGTCGAAATATAATCTTCCCATATTATTTCTCAAGATTCCTAGAGTTTCTAAATATTTACCCGGATTTTTTTCGACAAATAACTTAAGGGTTTTTAAACTTTTTAAATACATTGCCTCAGATTCTTTGAAACTTTTCAAAATTCGATAAGTTGAGCCCAAATTGATTTGAATTTCAGCGATTTCAAAATCATATAATTCTTGATTAAATTTTTTCAGTTTTCTATAATTTTGTAATGAATCTGAATAAAATTTTTGTGCTTTTTTAATTGAATTTTTAGTATAAGAAATTAACCCTAGGTTAGATTCAACTTCTGCAACTTTAGCCAAAAATGACTTTTTGTTTATTTTTGCCAATTTTTTATAATACTTTAGAGACTTAAAATATTGCGTTTCAGTTTTGTTTACATTTCCTATTTTTTTATAAAATCGTGCCATATTATAATGTATTGCTGCGAGATCTTCTAAATACACCATTGGATTATCTTTTACTAAGTTTTTAAAGATTTTTAGTGATTCTAAATACGATAATTCTGCTTCTTTATTATGACCCAAATTCTTCTTAACATTTCCTATATTCATTAAAGTCGTTCCTAGATCTGATAAAAATGCATCAGGATTATAACTTGCTAATTCTTTATAAGTTTTTAAAGCATTTTCAAAAAATGATTGTGCTTTTTCATAAAAATTGTTTGAAGCATACAAAGCTCCTAACCTATTATGAGTAGAAGCAAATTGAGGTAAATATTCTTTATGGTTCTTATCATTTATAGATTTTAAAAGATTTAATGAATCTTGATAATACTTTTGTGCTTTTTCAAAATTATTCATTTCCCAATAATTTGCACCGATGCTATTTTGTATGTGGATTAAATTAAATAAATTATTTGTATTTGGATTTTTTTCTACTAAATCTTTAAATATTTTATAACTTTCAAAAAAAAGTTTTTCTGCTTCATTATACTTCATTGTACTTTGGTAAAGGATTGCTAGATTACTTTTCGTTTTAGCAAAACCTATTAAGTGTTCCATTGGATTTTTTTTAGCAAGCTTTTTTAAAACATCCAAAGCTTTTAAATAATAAATTTCAGCATCACTTAATCTCATTAAATTACTATACAATATCCCAAGATTACTATAGCTTCTTTCAAGGTTTATTAAAAATAGGTCAGAAAACTCTGATAATTCTTCGTCTGCTTCAATGGCTTCTAAAAAACAAACTTCAGCTTCCTTATATTTATCTATACTTTTGTAAATTAGACCTAAGGTTCCTAAAATTTGGGATTTATCATTTAATCTTAAATTTTCCCTTAAAATTTCACCAATTTGTATTAATCTCCAAAAACCATAATCAGTTGGACTGGCATTATCGTAACTATCTAAATATTTAGAAAGATCAATATTTTCAATATTTCCTTTTATTTGATGATAAAATAATTCAATATTATCGTTAACATTTGTTCCATATTTTTCCTTTTTATATGTATAATATTCTATAGCTCTCTCATGGCTTAAAGAGTTTTTGTCGTCGACTAAAATATTTTGAATATGGAAGAATGAAAATTCATAAAATTGTTTTCCTACATCTGTTCTATCTTTTACTTTCAACATTCCTGAATCAATTAATTGATTAAAAAGAGTTACGAAATTTTTGCCCTTATAAACTTGCTTAAGTATTGATCTATCTATGTTTTTATCTAAATCTGAATTGATTACTGCAAGATCTTTTAATAAAGTTAATGCCTCCTTATTACTTTTAAAGATTTCTTCGATCAATCTACTTAAATAATCAAGAATATCATCAGGGTTCAAGAAATCTATACTGTCTTTAAAAGATTGCAGTTCTGTGAAATCAATTTTATCACAATTAAATACTAATAATGCTGTGGATACGGGATGTCCCTCAGAAAAATTCTTTATGGTTTGTCTCATGGAATCTGTTAGTTTAATCTGGAATTTATTTGAATAGATATTAATTAAAGAATCCAAATCTTTCTTTGGGATTCCTGATAAAACAATTCTTTGTAATTGAGGTATATTTAAGTCTTTTCTCGAAGATATAATTATATTATTTGTGTGTTTTGCTAATTCAATTATTTCTTCAGAAGCAAAATGAAAATCATCTATAAAATAAATAATTTTATTATTTTCTATCACTTTAGAAGCTACTTTTAATTTTTCTATATTAGATTTTTTTCTAATTTCATCAATATTGGGTATAAAATGTTGTAAGGATTCAACAACATCAGAAATTGTTATATTAATTCCAGAAATATCATCATAAATAAATTCCTTACATTTTTTCTTAAATATATTGTATCCAGAACCAGTATTATAAGACTGTCTTGGTCCAATTGCAATGATTTTTCTCCCTTTTAATTTGTTTATGAGTAAAGCTATTTGAATTAAGCTAGTTTTTCCAATCCCCCCAACTCCTATTAATTCCACTTTATCCTCCATTTTTTCTAATAGGTCAAAAAGTTCATCATGTCTGTCACAAAAATCAATTAGACTAATTTTTTTTTCTTTATGCCACTTCCCAATATTTTTTGCTAAATGATTTCTAATTAAATCAACTACTTTTGTTTGATTTATAACATGAATTTCGTAAAAGCTTTCATTACTGAAATCTTTTGAGAATTCCAATAAATATTCTAATTTATCCATATAATGATTTATCACATCATCGTCCATCCCATAAAACGCTTCTTCGTTTTTAAAATTTGTTACATTCATCTGTAAGACTTTATTATTAGATAAAAATTCAAGAGCTTTCCAGTTGAAATCAATAACATAAGTCATATGAGGTTTTTTATAAGCCAGTGCTACTTTGAATTCACAGTGGGTATATGAGATTTTTCGTCCATCTTTCATAGGACAATCTTCTACTCTACAATCTGGAATTATACATTTATCAATTAGGCTGCCATAATGAGGAGATATAAGAAAAATTACAATATCACATTCCATTAATTTATTAACACTCATTAATTGAGATAATGTTCCATCTGGAGCAAACTTCTCCATACCAACGCTCTTTAATACATTATCTAACTCCGTTAATAACGATCCTCTTATAGATCTTAAATCTCTAGATGTAGAACTTATAAATACTTTAAGCATTTCAATACAACTGTCTTATAAATTTATAGTATCTTCCTTTGGAGATTCGATTACGATTCCTTGTCTAAGATTATTCATACATCTTTAAAAAAATTATTTAAATACTAAAAGAATATAAATTAATTGGAAATCTTGAAATGTAGTAGATGGTTATCCCGTAGATTTTTACGTATCAACCCTAAAAGAGGTGGGTTTTAATTCTGCAAATGTTTATTGGCAAGGCAGATTGCGAATAGTATATGGTGGGATGAAATTTTAGAATGTTATGAGTTTAAAAAGTTTAAATATAAGGTGTAGGATTTAGTTTTTTACTGATATATGGCAATTTCACTCCACAATAATGGCAATAGTTGTCTTTAAGCGACAAGACATGGAATATCGATTTTATGCTACTTTATGAAATGTCTCATCCTTTAGAGTTACCATATCAAATTAATATTTTTTATGATGGATCAATCACCTTTTTTTCTTTTCTTTCATTGAAATTATTATTAGATTATATTCTATTTTAAACGAGAGAGAGAAGCAATTTTTTTGATTTTTACAGAATTTTTTATTTTACTACTTTTTTATTTTTTTAAATCATCAAACTATCATCTTACAAGGATCACCAGCCCTCTACTCTAAGAACATAAAAAAGTTTATGGGTGGGTGACCGACTTTGTCGGGTGAGAGTTTTTTTAGATTTTTATAAAATTTTAACTAAATGTTGAAACAATATATAATTAATAATTAAAAAAAAAATAAATATAATTCATTCTTTTTTAAAAGAAAGGCGATTATAATGGCTAAGAGAAAAACCATCACTAAAGAAGATATCTTCATCAAGGCGAGAATGATTTCCGAGGGAGTGTGTCTACAAGAAAAACTTGAGGATTTACCACCTGAACTACGCGGGATATCTGTGAAAGATAGCGAATTAAATCTCAGCGAGAATATTGAAGTCCCCAATAAGCTCGATTTCAGTGATACTGGTAAATTAATGGAGCTGTCTTATTTGTCAAGGGCACAAAGTTCTACTAACCGCTTCCTTAGCAACACACTCATTCTCGACAAAAGTGACTTGAAAGCACCAATTTATCCTAACAAACATTCCCGTCTAGACTTATCTATCGAAGATGAGACAGTGTCTATATCCGATGGTGGAAAGGAATTAGCAACTGGTCATTTCCCTAAGAGATTCGAATGGTTGGATTCAAAACTTTCTAATGGTTTACCTATTGTGGCTGCTTTACCTGCCGCTTCCGCGGGGATAATCAACATTGTCTTTACTCTCTCATGTATGAATTACAACACGAATCGCGGCTGTCGCTATTGTAATCTATTTGCTAATCCAATATCACGAAAAATCTCTATGCTCCCAAAGGAAACGCTGAGAGGGTGGTCCAAGTATCAAGCTGAGGCGGTTAAAATCGCCATTAATGCTGGTTGGCGAGGAAATATTGCCTTAAGTGGAGGTGCATTGGCGCCAGCTCAACGAAAAGAGTATCTAGAGCGGCTCGAAATTGTCATTAACATGCTCCGTGAGGCTGTTGGGGAAGGGGTAATGTCGGAACTTCGCTTAGTATACAATCACTTTCCACCAGAAAATTTCGCGGACATGGAAAAATGGAAGGAAATAGGTGTCGACGCCACCAGCATCGATTTGGAGGTGATGGATTCGGCATACTTCGCCGCTATCTGTCCGGGTAAAAATGCATATAAACCTCATGAGTACTGGAAGAAAGCGCAAGAGGCGTCAGTTGATATATTCGGACCCCTGTTTAACACTACGGGTTGCATTGTTATGGGCATTGAGCCGATGTCAACCCTTATCGAGGGTATTGACGAGCGACTTTCAAAAGGTATTATGCCGATCCCTCTTGTATTTTATTCCGCACCAGGTTCCGCCTATTGGGGTTTCCGAGCGCCGACCGCAGAATGGATTGTCGAGGCATCCGAGAAGATAGCAGACTCTTTCATGAAACATTCCCCTAAATTCCTCGCACGTGCAATGGCCAAGGCGAGGCGAAAGCGCACTCCGCGTCAGTCGACTCACCTAACGATCGTATTTGATGAAATTCAAAGGCGGATCCAAGAACTTCGTAGAAAGTGAATTACGTTATATTTGTCAACATTGTCCATCAAATCTCAAGGCCATCCTAATGGTGCATCCTCTCAATCAAAGAATTGGTTGGAAACGAAAGGAGACAAGAAAGTATTTTCGATTAGGAATGAAAAAATTTAAGAAAGTAATTCATGAAGATTTTGCGAAAGATGCGACTATTAATAACCTTAACTTGGATAAAAATTCAAAGATTTTTGATATTGGAACTGGTCTTGGAGCAATGGTAATACTTCTAGCCCTAAATGGTTTTGATGTCTTGACTGGAGAACCAGAAGTTAATCCCGAAAGAGATGAATGGGAAAACCATATTTCAATTGAAACTTTTAAAGGAAAGTTTGTTAATTATGAAAAATTATAATATTAGGGATAATCAAAATGGTTGAAGTTAAAAAAGAACTTTTATCTCCATGTGGCTTGTATTGTGGTGTTTGTAGAGTTTACATTGCTCATAGGGATAACAACATAAAATTTAAACAAGAATTATTACCCATTTACAAAGCTTATGGAGCTAAAAGTGTGGACGATATAGCCTGTACGGGATGTTTATCTGATGGCATCAAATTCCCCTTCTGTCGAGCATGTTCTATTAAAGACTGTATAAAAAATAAAGGGATTGAAGGCTGTCGTCAATGTGATGAATTTCCTTGTGAAATTATAGCAAATTGGCCAAGCGCACCAGGCAAAAAAATCATACTTCGCAACATTCCTGCTTGGCGTGAACTTGGAACTGAAAAATGGGTGGAAGAAGTGGAGAAAAGATATCAATGTCCCGAATGTGGGAACCAGTTATTCCGTGGGGTAAAAAATTGTAAAAAATGCAATGCTGCCGTGGATTTAGATTAATTTAATCTACATTATATAAAAAATTCAATAGAATATATAAAAATGGTTAAAAGTCATAGATAATTTAAAAAGAGAAGAATTTGCTGAAGTTCAGCGAAAAATTAAGGTACTCGGACCGAAATAATCAAATAAATAAAGAGTTTAGTTAATAACAGAAGTGAATTATTAATGAGTCTTCAAGAGTATTTAGCAAGTCGCAAAGATTGTTCAGGTAAAGGTCGATCCTTGCCGATGTCTATGGTTAAGGATATTTGTAAATCCACACATCAAGCGGCACCTTCAAAGTCTATATTTGTTGTATTGCCCGATGGGCCAGATTATAAAGGTGGTGTATATAAATATGATAAAGAGGATTTTACTCTAATAAGCGATAAGGAGAAAACAAATTATACTATGGAACTTTATCCAGAACTGATTTGGAAAGAATCTATTGAGTTAAAGGAATTGATTCGGGTAGGGGTTACTTGGCAATATCTCTCGTTGAAAGTTGAGAGTATAGGGCTTGGAGTGTCGCAACGCGCAAGAGCTCCGAAAAAATATAATAGCCTCTTAAATAAAACTACAAATAAAAACTACGTTTTTTTATATTCAGTGGCAGTTCGAGAAAGAGATCGGGATAACCTAATAGAGGATTCATCTGAACCTCTTCAGAAAGAACTGGAGGAAGGAATTCATCTCCTTGATACTCCAGAATGTTATAAAAATCGTGCAATTTATAAGAATAAATACGAAGGAATTCCTTTAGATGCTGCAATTTTCAATCAAATAGAGAAAAAGATTTCCAATTCAAAAGTATTACATGAGGTCTCACAATTACTTTGGGCATGTCAAGGAGAAACAGATCATGCTACTCACGGAAACCGAGATGATTTGGAAAAGAATGGTTATGGTCGTGTCCATGCTTCAGGTTGTGCGGGATATGCTGTATATCCTATAGTCATTGTAGATAATCTCGCTGATTTACCAAAAGGCGCTTATTTCTACAACCCTGTCGGGTTTTCCGCATTAAATAGATGGATTCAAGTTGAAAAAAATATAACCTATGATCATTTTATACAAAAATTTACCTCTGAGGATTTAAAAACTGAGATAGAAAATGAATTTAACGTTAAATTTTCAAACTATATAATTCTTTTATGTATTGATAGAAAGAAACCATGTTCAGGATTTATGCATAGAAAATTAATGGACACAACATATTGGGCAGAGATTGAGGCAGGTATGGCATTAGCAGGATTACAACTCCAAGCTAATGCTCTAGGGCTCCAGTGGCAAAAAAAAATTATCTCAAATCCAAATGATTCTAAATATAGAGATCTATTTAATCTCGATTCAGCTGAAAATTCAATTAATATAATGGCTGATAAATTAGTAAATCTCCCAAAAAATGAAGGATTATCCCTTAAAGGGAATTTAGTACCAACAGTTTTGTTTTTCCTACAAAAATGATTTTTTAACCTTTCAATTAATATTGCTAGTAATCACTTGGGTCATTTTACCCCCTAAAGAAAAAGTTAGTATAGTAAAAAAATAGATTAATTTGAGATAACTTCCTCATAACTTGAATGGAGTTTTTCTCCTTCTAATATTTTCTCTTCCAATTTTGATTTTAATTGACATTTATTCTTTACTTTATAATAAATATAGCAAAAATTTGTTAGATAATCTAATTTAAATTATAAATTCAGTAGAGATATAAAGAATATAAAAAGTAAATAATAAGTAATTATCATGAATGAGAGGAATAAGCCTAAATGTATAGAAGAATTAGTGAAGATTCCAGGGGTTGGTAAAGTTATAGCAAATGGACTATGGGATATTGGCATTACTTCTATAGAAGATTTAAAAGATAAACACCCCGAAAATCTTTATGAAAAAGTTTGTGCGTTTAAAGGAGAAATGATTGACAAATGCGTGTTATATGTCTATAGATGTGCTGTTTATTATGCTTCAAATAATATTTACGATTCGAAATTGCTAAAATGGTGGAATTGGAAAGATATAAAAAAAAAAAAAATTAAAATTTTTGAGCTTCTTTTAAGTAAACGGCAAGAAACACAAAAATTAGACGAAATATGATCAGTTATAGTAAAAAGTGAATTAAGTTCCATCAAAATCTGAATTTATCAAATTTTCTGAATAACTAAATTAGATTCATCCAATAATTCCTTTTTTACTTTATTTTCCATATTATATCCTTCTTTATAGATAATCTTTTTAATCCCAGCATTTATTAATAATTTCAAACAGCTCATACATGGGAAAGTGGTAGAATAAAGAATTGTATCTCCCTTTATAGATGTCCCATGAATGGCTGCTTGAACGATACAGTTTATTTCTGCATGTACGCCTCTACACAGTTCTGGTCGTTCCCCACTTTCTAGGTTTTGTCTTACGCATGTTTTTTTGGTACAATGTTTAAATCCTGATGGTGCTCCATTATATCCTGTAGAAATAATATGAGACTCTTTTACTAATACTGCACCAACCTTTCTTTTTATGCAAGTAGAGCGCTGAGAGACTACCTCAGCGATTTTCATGAAATAATCGTCCTTTGAAATTCTCATTTTTTTGGAATTCTTCATAAATTTTCATTAGTGTATCTATTTATTATTTTAAAGAATAAAATTGATGATTGCAATTGCGGTAACACATCCCAATACTGATAAAGAAAATGCTAATAAATGGTTACCTATTCTCAAGTAGAAATGAGCGTCTTTAAAGTCAATATTTATAATTTTCAATATCTTATTTCTTTTGTTATATCTTCTAAATTCTCGTTCATTACCAATAAAATAAATCAAAATACCAAATAAATTTATAGAATTAAGATTATTTCAAAGTAAATTTTATTTTGATGAGATTAATAATTCTTATTAGTAAAAAATTTTGAAATTTCATAGGCGATTTTGCTAAAATGAAAAATGTAGAGTTGTTGGCTCCTGCAAAGAACTTCAAGGCAATAAAAGCCGCTTCTAATTATGTAGATTCAGTATATTTTGGAATTGAAAAGTTTAACATGAGAATGCGTTCAGAAAATATTTCATTGGACGAGTTAAATAAAGTTGTGGACTATTGTAGAAAATCCAATTTGAAAACTTACTTAGCTACTAACATATTAATGTACGACAACGAATTACAAGAACTTCGTGAAATTATGGAAGAAGCGAAAAATGCAGGAGTTGATGCGGTTATTATTCATGATTTGGCAGCACTCCAAATTGCTAAAGAGAATAATCTTTCTTTTCATGTATCTACCCAATGTAATGTGTCTAATTCTTTATCCGCTAGATTTTACGAAAATTTAGGAGCAGAAAGGATCATTTTAGCGCGCGAATTATCTTTGGAAAAGATAAAGGAAATTAAAAGGAATTTAACAAAAGCGGAAATTGAAGTGTTTATTCACGGTGCCATGTGTGCATCTGTGAGTGGTAGATGTTATTTTTCTCAAGACATATGTGGAACCGAGAAAGATTCTGCTAATAGAGGAAGTTGCATACAACCTTGCAGGAGGAGATGGTGGGTTCGTGAAGAATCAGGAAAAGAATATATTTACGACGGAGTTAGATTCATGAATTCAAGAGATTTATGTACTATAGCTTACATTCCAGAATTAATTGAGGCAAAAATCGATGCTTTTAAGATTGAAGGACGAATGAGACATCCACATTATGTCGACGTAGTGGCGAAATCATACCGAGAAGCTATTGAGGCATATTATAACGGAACATTTACTAAAAAAAAGGTAGGTAAATGGATAACAGACTTAAAAAAAGTTTATAATAGAGGTTTTACTACTGGTTTTTATTTTAAAAGAGTTACGGAAGATGGTCATCAACATAATTATCCTGCTAATTTATCTCATTATAGATATATCAAAGTAGGGCAAGTTAAGAAATATAAAGGTCAAAAAGAATTAGCACTCATTTTATTGGATAACGGTTATTTAACTAAAAATGACGATATAATCATTATGGGTAAAAAAACTGACACCTATATTCATCAAAAAGTAAAAATTATTAAATTCAAGGGAAGAGAAGTCAATAAAACTCCACGAGGAACAAAGGAAAAACCCTTATTCGTCGAATTAAAAATTAAGGGAAAAGTTATTGGTAAAGATAAAATTTATGTATTTACCGATAGAACCTACAAGAAAAGAAATTATTCTTTATAAAGGAGTTAAAATTGATACTTTTAAAATCGAGGGAAAAATAAGGCATCCAAAAGAAAAATTTAATGTGATAAATTTTAGGTTCTATTAAACAATTATCAACCCAACCGATGTCACCCATCTGATCCATCTACCAGATAACCCCGAATTTATCCTTGTACCGATTACCCTCGAGACTTTTTGTATCATTTATCATCATGAAAAAACGGTTGATAGTGAGTGGTATATTCAGAACTAATTGTTATGTTTTCGGGGATGAAAATACAAAAGAGGTTGGTATTATTGATCCTGGGATTGATGCAAACGATATTAAAAGCGTTATCAATAGAGAAGGATACAAACCTGTTTATTTAATAGCTACACATGCACACCATGACCATATTCAATGCGCCAATGATATCATGGATTATTTTAATATTCCATTATTGATCAATAATATTGGGATAGGAAAAGTTGAAAATATAAATTTTATTAAAGAAAATGATGTAATCGAAATAGGAGCAGAGCGTCTTCATGTAATTGAAACACCAGGTCACACCAAAAATGACATAATGCTGATAGATTATAAAAACATGCTGATCTTTACCGGAGATACTCTATTGCGAGGTAGAATCCCAAGACAACTTACAAAT
>JAUWBH010000119.1 GCA_030605085.1 Promethearchaeota archaeon
AATTCCCCATTTCGTTGTTAAAATCCAAAATGCACGAAATGGAAGTATTTCAGGAATGATTAATTTAAACACACCCGTTAAACCCTCATCCATTATTTTTTTAATAAAATTGAATCCGGGATGATCTTCAACAAGGTAAATAGAAAAAAAATTTATATCAATTAACTTTTTACTCATTCACTCACCAAATGTAGATTCTCCCGCTTTCAAAAAAGTATATTTACCCCATTTCCCAGAGGATTTTACTGTTTTTTGTTTTGGAATGAGCAGTTTAAGAATTAACTTATCATTTTCATCTATAATCTCAAATTCCTCTCCAGGAATGAAATTATGCTTTTCACGGATACTCTTTGGAATGGTAACTCTACCACGCTCATCAATAGTGACTTTTTCAACCAACTTATTTTCACCCATTTTTTTTTACCCATTATATATTACCCCAAAAAGCTTATAAATTTTTCGAAGGATTTTTCGCACGATAGTCTTAATTGACTATTCTAATCTAAAAGACAAGATTTAACAAAGATTTTTTTTGAAAAGCTAAAAATAAGTGGATTTGTATAAAATAAAATAAAAAGAAAAAGGTATTAATTTAAGTTCCTTCTTCGAATCCGTGAATATAATTGTATTGCTCTTCGGTTAACGTGTCAATTTCAATTCCCATTGATTTGAGTTTCAAATATCCTACTCTATCATCAATATCTTCAGGGATTTCAATGATATCTGCCTTTAGAGAATCTTTATTCTTTACAATATACTCGGACATGAGAGATTGAAGGGCAAATGACATGTCCATAACTTCAGCAGGGTGTCCTTCAGAAAGCACTAAATTGGCTAGTCTTCCTTTAGCAAGCAGATATATTCTTTTGCCATCAGGAAAGGTGATTTCTTCTACATCACTTCTTATAGGTTTGATTTCCTTAGCATATTCGTAAATCTCCTTGGTTGGGACCTCAATGTCGAAGTGTCCTAAATTACCAAGTATAACACCTTCCTTCAATTTATTGAACATTTCCTTTGTAGGCTGAATTACATGCTTGCATCCTGTCGCAGTAAGAATAATATCCGCGATTGGTAGTGTTTTCTCGATAGGCATTACTTGAAAACCGGCGAACCTTGCTTGAAGCGCTTTAATTGGATCAATTTCTGTAACTATTACATCAGCACCTAATCCCCGAGCTCTCAAAGCCATTCCAGATGAGCAATGGCCATACCCTGCAATAACTACAACTTTTCCAGCAAAGAGTACATGCATTCCATAAATTGCCGCTACAATTCCTTGTCCTGTGCCCAGCTCATTATCAAATTGATTCTTGCATCGGGCATCGTTAACGGGAAAGAGAGGAACCTTTAATTCACCCGCACTATCCATTGCTCTGAACCTTTTTACTCCCGTAGTAGTCTCCTCTTGGCACGCAATAATAACACCATCAGTTATTAACTCAGGAAATTCTTTATGAGCGGTCACAATCATATCTGCTCCATCGTCAATTAGTATATTTGGTTTTGCTTTAAGGCACTCTCTAATACACCAATAAAACTCCTCATCTGTGTTTCCATGCCAAGCAAATGTATTAATATCTTCTTTTACTAATGCTGCAGAAACATCATCTTGAGTGGATAATGGATTGCTCCCGCATAAATAAACTTCGGCCCCTCCAGCCTTTAATGTTCTTGCTAGATTTGCCGTCTCTTTAGTTACATGTAAACATCCAGCTATAGTAATACCCTCAAGAGGTTTTTCTTTTGCAAACCTTTCTCGAATCATTTTGGCAACTACTGGCATCTTATTCTCAGCAACATATATAGACTCCAGACCTTTTTCTGCTAAATTTTCATCAGCAACTTTATAATTTACCATTCTAAAATTCACTTTTTTTAATGTTTTTATAACCAATAGTTTTAATTAGAATTTAAACTTTTATTTAATTAAATTATAGGAATTTTGAAATTTATTTTAACAATTGATTCATAAGTGATATTATGAGTAAAATCAGATTTCAAAGAGAAACTCAGGCTCTAATAAAAAGTTTAAATAGAAAAACTAAATTAAATATATCGAAAATTTCTAAAAACCTTGGCTTTACTAGACAAACATTTCAAAACAAGTTCAACAGTTTGAAGGATCAAAGAATAATTCACGATTTCACAATCAACATTAATCCTAATATTCGTCCAAATAATCTGAAGTATGTAATTCTAGAAATTAAGACTAACCCAAAAGAACCATATCTCGTAGCAGAATTATTAAAGATTAATCAATTAAAAATGCTCGATGTAATATTTGGAGAATTTTCACTAATTGCGCTATTTATATTCAAATCATCTGAGGAATTTAGCAATATATTAACCATGTTAGATAATATAATGGCGAAATCTTACTTTAAAAAGTATCAAATAATTGAGACAATTAAAGTTTTTAAAACTAACGGAATTAAGTTGTCGGATAATGAAATAGATTCTAAAGTTAAACTCGATGACAAAGATTATCTAATTTTAAAAGTTTTACAGGAAGAGCAAGGTCCGAAAATGATTTCCACCTATGATATCGCAAATTTTCTAAAAACAAAATACAAGCAAGAGATTTCTCAACCAACTATACATAATAGAATCAAAAAATTAGAAGATTCAAATGTAATTCTGAATTATACAATCAATTTTCATCCAAAAAAAATTGGATTTAAAGGAAAATTTGTAGTTCGAATCAAACCTAAAGATCCATCTAAATACGATGATATTGCTTTAAAATTAGAAGAAAACCAACATATAACAGATTTATTTAGAATTGGTGAACAATATGGATTATTAGCAATAGTTAGAGTAAAAGAGATTGATAACTACGGAAAATTCATTAAGGATCTTTACGATACCGAGGAAATTGAAGATACATTGACTAATTTTATTCTTGACGAGAGAAAACCATATACAAACTTTGTAATTTACTAATAATTTCGTAAAAATTGAATCGCGTTTCTGATAAACTATTTACTCAACAATGAAAACAATGTGGCTCAATTTGAAAAATTATTTCTTTTCTATTAATGATGTCCCACATTTTATGCAAAACTTCTGACCAACTTTAAAGAGAGCCCCGCATTTATGGCAATATTTCATCTTAAACTCAATTTCCGCTGATAGTGAAACTTCTACTGGTGGTGAAACTTCTATTGGTGGTGAAACTTCTACTGGTGGTGAAACTTCTACTGGTGGTGAAACTTCTACTGGTGGTGAAACTTCCACTAATGGTAGAGTTTTAGGCTTTTTCTCTATTGGCTTCGTAAAGATTTCTTTTCTACTCGCTGTTTTTCTACGATAAATTGCAATACCGGTTATTGTTACAACACTGACAACTGAACCTATAATTATAATTGAAATTAAAACAGGAAAAGTCTCACCGTCTTTACCTTTTTCTTTACCTCCACCTTCACCATCATTTTCACCATCATCTTCACCATCACCATCATCTTCACCAGGTATGTTACTATATCTTAAGGTTATTACATTTTCTCCAGAAATTTCAGCAATAAGTTCATAATGGGTAATTTCATAATTTGCTTCTAACTGAATCGTACCTGAATAAAATCCAAATCCCGTATTTGAAGGGGATTCAAAAAGTAGATCTATTGTTCTTTTATTTTTAAGGTCGCTGTATATATTAATTTCTAATGTATTTATAAAACCATTTCCATATAAATAAAACGAATAATTTAGTTCATTCCCATAAAAAGTAATTGAGGGTGAGCCTAATGAAGGATACAAAACTGCTGAACCTGGAATATTGTCACTGTTTTGAGGATGATGCGCGTAACCAAGTGCGTAAGATCTTTGTTGAGTTTTTGAAGAGATATAAGGAAAGTATTCTTCTAATGATTTTACTCCGTCTCCATTAGTATCTTCAACAGCATCGTGAGCATTTAAAAAATAGTAGGTAAAAACTCCATGTTGATTGTCAAGGTCTTCTAAACAATCTTCTGATCCAGTACATGCGGTTATATAAAATTCGCCATTGTCGCTTGAAATAAATCCTCCACTTCGGCAGCTATCAAGTATAATATACTTTTCTGCGCAATCAATGTTATCAATCCATAATTCAAGCATATAATCATAAATATAATTTGAAGGAGTATCTGGAAGTGAATTATACGGACATATAAAGTCATACCAAGTTTGTGGATCATCCTCTCCTCCATGTCCAGAATAATAGAAAAAGAAAATATCTTCGGGTTTGATTTTATTATCAATAGTATTGATTGCATTTGTAATACCATTTCTAGTAGCTTGTGAGTTTAATTTAAGAATAATATTTTCCTGCTTAAAATTGCATGTTGAAATTAAAAAGTCGCGCATTGCAATGGCATCGTCTACACAATAACTAAGGTCATTTAGAGTACCCGGATAATCCTCAATTCCTATTATAATGGCATAAGCGTTTCTTGAGAGGTAATTTACTTCAGGACCAAGGATCCAATCTGTCGCATCCAAATAAAATCCATCGGAGCAATTAATTTGGAAATCATAATTATCATAACCTAACGACATGATGTAATAATATTCTATACCATCAATCGTATTAGTATCAAATGAATTGATTTGAACCATTGAGTAGATGTTTTGGTTTATTGTAATATTTACATATAATGGTAAATTATTATCATCATCAAAGTACCATACGGTAAAATTAAAATTTGTCAAAACATTTCCTAGATCAGGCGAAACTTGTGGATTTAGGAGGCGTGGTTTATTAAAATTAGTTTCTATTCTCTTTAAATCTTTATAAATTATTGTAAAATTATTATATTTCCCATCACTACAACTAAAGAAATAGGTATAATTGTAAATAGCTGCTGGAAGATAAATCAAGTAATAATAAATACATCCATCTTCAAAATCCGTATCAGAAGGAAAAAATTTATTCATTATATAAGATGTGCTATTAATTGTAAGGTTTAGAAAAACAGGAGGACTATTGTCTTTATCGAAGTATATTACTGTAAAATTGAATTCAGTCAGTTGATTACCAGTTGTAGGAATTACAGAACCAGAAACAAGCTCTGGGCTATAATAATTGAGCGTTAAGTTAAAGGTTAATTTATTCGACCAATTTCCACAAAATGTCTTATAAGTCGCTCTAACACGCCAATAATACTGATTTGTTGGAAGATCCAAAAATATAGTTGCATTTGATATAGCAATCCTCTCAGTTATATCCTCCAATGTGTATAAAACAACAGAAAAATCTAAGAAATTAGAGATCTGAATCGTATAATTCACGCTCCCATACGGAGCTTCTAAACTTACCCATGTAAAATTAATATATCCAGTAAAGAAAGTTGTAAAATTCTCGGGACCTAAAAGAGTAATACTCCCATACTCGTAAAAGGGATTTACCTCGGGACCTAAGATCCAGTCAGTCGCGTTGGTAGAAAATCCATCGGAGCAGTTAATTTGGAATTGATAATAACCAAAATCTAATAACGTATTATAATAATATTCTATTCCGTCAATTGCATTATTATCAAATGGATTAACTTGAACCATCGAGTAGATGGTTTCGTTTATTGTGATATTTACATATAGAGGAGAGTTATTATCGTTGTCAAAAAACCAAACGGAGAAATTATATAACATTGAGTTATTCCCTATAATGGGATGTAATTGTGGATTTAAAAGGCGAGGTTCAAATAAGCTTGTTTCATTTACCTCTAAATTATTGAATGTTATTGTTGATATAGAATATTTGCCATCGCTACAATTAAATAAGTAAGTATAATTATCGGAGGACCAAAAGAGATATGTTAAATATTGATAAATACATCCATCAGTATAATTATTATCAAGTGGATCCACTTTAGACATTGAGTAAGAATTTCCATTTATAGTAACATTAACGAATAATGGTGAATTACCGTCTTGATCGATATAAATTACAGTAAAATTGAATTCTGTATATTGATTACCAATTTTAGGAGTTACAGAACCAAAATTAAGATTTGGAGCTAATTCATTGTAAGTTAAATTGAACATAAAATCCGACCAATTTCCTTTAAAAATACCGTAAGTTGGTTGGATGCGCCAGTAATATAATCCTGATTGATAAGAAATATATAGTGATAGATTTGATGTAGCGGGCATTTCCCTAATCTCTGTTTTTTCGTATATAATCTCGGAAAAGTCTGAAACATTCGAGATTTGTAGCATATAATTCACGCTCCCAAACGGAGCTTCTAAACTTACCCATGTAAAATTAATATCTCCAGTAAAGAAAGTTGTAAAATTCTCGGGACCCAAAATAGTAATACTCCCATACTCATAAAAGGGATTAACCTCAGGACCTAAGATCCAGCTTGTCGCGTTAGTAAAAATTCCATCGGAGCAATTAATTTGGAATTGATAATAACCAAAATCTAATAACGTATTATAATAATATTCTAGTCCGTCAATCGCATTAATATCAAATGGATTAACTTGAACCATCGAGTAGATGGTTTCGTTTATTGTGATATTTACATATAGAGGAGAGTTATTGTCGTTGTCAAAAAACCAAACGGAGAAATTATATAACATTGAGTTATTCCCTATAATGGGATGTAATTGTGGATTTAAAAGGATAGGCTCGAAATTATTAGATTCAGATACATTTAAATTATTGAATGTTATTGTTAAAACAGAATATTTGCCATCACTGCATTCAAAATAATATGTATAATTACTTTCAGCCGGAGAGAGGGAAGTAAGATATTGATATATACTTCCATCAGTATAATTTTTATCGAATGGATTTACTTTTTCCATGACATAAGAAATTCCATTTATGGTGATATTTATAAATATGGGATAGTTATTGTCTTTATCAATATATATTACGGTAAAATTAAATTGAGAAAATTAATCACCTATTTTAGGAGTTACAGAGCCATAATTAAGATTTGGAGCTAATTCATTGTGAGTTAAATTGAACATAAAATATTCCGACCAATTTCCTTTGAAAGTACCATATGTTGTTTGAACGCGCCAGTAATATAATCCTGATTGATAAGAATTATAAAGTGAAAGATTTGAAATAGCTGGCTTTTCTTTAATCTCTGTTTTTTCGTATAAAATCTCAGAAAAGTCTGTAACATTCGAGATTTGTAGCGTATAATTCACACTCCCAAATGACGCTTCCAAGCTTACCCATGTAAAATTGATTATACCGGTAAAAATGGAACTGCTGTTAAGGGGATTTAAAAGTGTTACGCCTCCAATATCATAAAATGGATCTACTTTAGGATTATTAATCCAACTGGTTGAATTTACAAATAAACCATCCGAACAATTTATTCGAAATTTATAATATCCAGGATCTAAGGTTGTATTAAAATAATATTGCGTGCCATCCATAACATTATTATCAAAAGTATTGCAAGCCAGCATTGAATATATGGTTTGATTTATTGTAATGTTTACATATATAGGTAAATTATTATCATCGTCAAAATACAATACAGTATAATTATATAATGTTAAAGGACTCCCGACTATGGGTGATACTTGTGAATTAGAAAAATAAGGTACATAAATATTTGTTTCATTCACTTCTAAATTTGAATATAATATTGTAGAGTTATAAAATAACTTATCACTGCATTCGAAATTATAAGTATAATTATATTTAGCAGGAGATAAATATGTTTGATAATAAAATACACACCCATTTGTGTAATTTGAATCAAAGATATCTACTTTTTCCATCGAATAGTTTGTTCCATTTATAATAACATTAACAAAATCAGGCGTATCGTTATCAATATCAGTATATTTAACACTAAAGTTATAAAGAGCACTCTGATTGCTCGCAGAAGGAGAGACCACTCCCTGAGATAAAAAAGGTGCATTATCATGTGTATTATAATATTTTACCAAACATATATCACTCCCTCCACTACCAAAACTACTTGTTTTGCCTCCAATATAATAATTACCTCTTCTATCAAATATTATTGAACGAGCGGTATCACCATTAATGCCTCCCCAGGTTTTATACCATTGAAATGTACCAGAGCTATTATATTGAATAACACACATATCAGCACCCCCAGCACTATAATCTCTTGTCTTTCCAGCAACATAAATGTTTCCTAGCCAATCTACAGCTACACCAAAACCATTATCATCACCATCAGTACCTCCCCACTCCTGGTTCCATAATCTTGACTCCTGACTATTATATTTCAATAAAACAATATTGCAATCAGCACCAATATTAGAAGTTTCGCTTCCTGCAATGAAAATATTATCATAAATATCAATAGTTATTGCATATCCATACTCCCTTGAACTCATAGTCTGACCCCACGTTTTATGCCATTGGAAATTACCCATATTATCGAATTTTAAAAGTACTAAATTATCTTTATCCCAAGTACTACTGTAAGTACTACCTGTTACATAAACATTATTTGAGGAATCCAACTCTATTGCGTAGCCTACATCATAATCATAATCCCCCCAGATTTTACTCCATTGTTGGGCACCAGAGCTGTTATATTTCAATAAACAAATATCCGAATTGTCTTTTCCAGTAATATATATATTATCAAAAGAGTCCAACGCCATAGCATAGCATACATCATAATCATTACCCCCCCAGGTTTTATTCCATTGTTGTACACCAGAATTATTATATTTAATTAAACAAATCTCATGATAACTTGGATAAAAAAAGGGAGCGGTGTAACCTAAAATATAAATATTATCCAATGAATCGATAACCATATCTTGACAAATATCATCACCAATTTCATCACCAATATCAGTACCAAAATCCTCAGTATTTCCACCCCAAGTAAGATTCCATTCTTGAAAACCAGAGCTGTTAAATTTAATAAGACAAATATCTTCGTCTAAATATTCGCTTCCATCACTAGGTCTTGTTGTTCCAGCAATATAAATATTATTTAAAGAATCGATTGCAACTGTGTTACCATAATCATTATTTATTCCCCCCCATGTGAGACTCCAATTAAAAATGTGTATATCATCATTTAACTTGGGTGAATTATCATTAATTCTATTTTCTAAATTTTGATTATTCTTTTTTGAACTAGTATTGTCAAGATTTGATTTTCCATTATCTAATTCTCGCAAATTACAAATCAAAATCAAAATAAATACGAAACTAAGCAGAATAATTAATTTTTTGTTAAAATTCAATTTTGTATATAGTTCAATTATTTTTAAAATCTATTTTTGTCTTGATATGGAAAAATGAAATGGTATATATAAAGATATTTTTTTAGTCTCGTTTTTACATTTATGTAATTTTCACACACCATTAAAAGTTTTAACTATTAAAATAGAGTCAGAAAGATTATGAAACATCTTAATTCACTAATCTTTCAAACAAAAAAATTCATTAAAATTATAATAAATCTTTATTTTAAAACTCATTATTATATGCAATGCAGAAGGATTTAGAAATGAAAGAAAAATAAATAATGTCTATTTTTTACGAGCTTTTGGCAAAGCGAGCGGGATTTTCTCGAATTGGAAGAATAATAATATCAAAAGAATCTAAAATTTTTCTCTCGACTCCAAATATTCTCGTTCCTATAAATGATGTATTATTGCGAAATTTTCATTTTCTTGAAGCGTTTGAAAAACATGGGTTATACATCATTTCTAACGAAGAATATTTAAAAAGCAGTTTTATACGAGATAAATTTAAAAATAAAGAGTTTGTTTACATTCATCCGGGTACTGTGGAGAAGTTTCAAGAGATTTTGTTTAAAAATAGGGAAAAGTTTTCTGAAAATAAAAATTTGGTACCCATAATTCCATTTAACATCCCAATAACTACACTTAGTAGGGATTTTGCAAAAAAGGAAATTGAAAATTATTTGGATTTAGTTAAAAACATTTTGATAAATTATAACGATCTTGAATTGGGGTTAACAATAAGAGTATTTGATTATCCAGAACTATTCAATCTTTATATTCCTTTAATAAAAAATCGCGATAATGTAAAAATTTTAAATTTTAGCGATATTTTTGACAATATTCACAACTTTAGAAGTATAATAAGTATAATCGTTCAAATTAAACAAGAACTCGATAATAATATCGTCTTAATAGCTTCTGGAAGAATTATTCCCAAATTCTTTCCTATATTAATTTATTTGGGAATAGATCTAATTGATTGTTCGTATTTATTGTATTTATCTTCTGAAAACTATTACGATACGATAGAACATCTGCTCCCAATTTATAAGCTTAAATATTTGCCGTGTTCTTGTTTAGCTTGCAAGGGAAGATTGGGAGAGATAATAGAAGAAAAGTATTCGACTGAAAAGACAATTTTACTTTGCGTACATAACTTAACCTCTGCATTGAACTATATGAATAAAATCAAACAATATTTGACTTACGAAGATTATCGAGCATTTGTTGAAAAATCGTCATTGGATGATACAAATATGATTTCAATGTTAAGGATTTTAGATAAACAATATTTCGATGTTATTAGATATGAAACGCCAATTATTCAAGAAAATAAAACAATAAATAGTTTTGGTGCCTCTTCATATTTCAGACCCGATTTTCAAGAGTTTAGAGAAAGGACCATAAATGCATTTGAACCAGAGCCTTGGACTTCTTTAATCGTATTACTCCCATGTTCGGCAAAAAAACCATACTCAGAATCTAAATCACATAGACAATTTCTTCAAATACTCAGAAAATTTCCGGAGTTTCCCAATTTTCAAGAAATTATTTTAACCTCTCCCCTTGGAGCTATACCAAGACAATTAGAAAACATTTATCCTGTCAATTCTTACGATATTTCGGTTACTGGAGAATGGGATGCAGAAGAATTAAACATAGCTGCAAATATGCTTGTAAAAATGTTAGAGAAATTCGATAATAGGATTCCTATTATTTGCCATCTTGATGGAGGCTATCTTAAAATTGTTGAAAAAGTCATACCAAAAATCCAAAATGAATTTTTCTTTTCCGAAATTTACAAAAAGCCTACCTCAAAAGAATCTTTAAGTTCTTTGGAAAATTTGATCAAAAATAAAAAAAGCTATTTTACTCCAGAGCAAAATGTCGCAAAAGGCAACTATTTATCAAAAACATTGAACCGAAAATTTGTAAAAATATTAGACTATCAGTTTGGTCCTGGTTCGGGATTAAAAATCCTCTCAAATGAAATTAATACTAGAAAAAATAAAAGAAATACTCAAGTTGAAATAATAGATAAGAATTCTAAAGAAAAGCTAGGGTCTTTCAAATTTTCTAAGGGTCAAATATTCTTAACAATAAAAGGAGCCAGTAGATTAGCACCGTTTTCTAATAATTCGAATATAATTGTCTTCAACGGTAATAAGATTAGCGGAAATACACTGTTTCGTCCAGGAATAATCAACTATAGCCCTAACTTGTTACCTTACGAACATGTTATTATTTTAAACGAAGAAAGAAAAAGTGTAATAGGAATAGGACAGCTTTTAGTAGGAACAGATTATATAAAGAATACAAAATCGGGGAGAATTGCTGAGATTTATGAAAGCTTATAGGAATAATGTAGATACAAACGAGTATTTAGTCGAGAAAATCAGAGACATTAGATCGTCTGCGCTAAAAAAGAAAAGAAAGTATCCTAAAGATCAATTAAAAAAACCAATTAGTTTTTGGATAAAAAAAAATAGGCTGCTTAACGAGATCGGAAAAGAATTTACCATAATTTTAAGAACGAGGGGTTGTAGTTGGGCGTTAGGAGAATCAGGGGGATGTTCTATGTGTGGTTATGTCCAAGATGCTAATATTGATAATGTAGAACTAGATCAAATTAAGAATCAATTTGATTTCGCATTTCAAAATAAAATTGAAGAAATTGAAAAAGATAACGATAAATACGTTATGAAAATTTTTAACTCAGGAAGTTTTTTTGACGATGGGGAGATTGGAGAAAATGTTCGAACACATATTTATAATAAAATCTCCGAAGTTAATAACATAAAAGAAGTCGTAGTAGAATCACGAGTAGAATACATAGAATCAAACAAACTTAATCAGATGCGAGAATACTTAGAAAATAAATACATTGAAGTTGGAATAGGTCTTGAATCTGTAAGCGATTATATTAGAAATAATTACGTTAATAAAGGTCTTTTGCTTGAAAAGTTTGAAAATGCTGTCCAACTACTCAAAAAACATGATATAGGAGTAAAAACTTATTTATTATTTAAACCACCGTTCCTAAGCGAAATTGGTGCGATAGATGATTGTGTAAATTCAATTAGAACTTTAATCGATTTAAGAGTAAACACAATATCAATTAATCCTTTAAATATTCAAAAGGGATCGCTTGTAGAATATTTATGGTATCAAAATAGATATAGACCTCCTTGGTTTTATTCCCTCATAGAAAGTTTAAACAAATCTTTAACTCAAAAAGATCTAGAAAATGTGAGATTATTAGCTGATCCTTCAGGAGCCGGTACAAAGCGCGGCATTCATAATTGTTTAAAAAGAGAGTATAACGAAAAAATGATAAAAGCTCTCAAAAGTTTTGTGTTAAATCAAGATTTAAAACAGTTAAAACAAATTGATACAGAACGCGAATGTGTGTGTAAAATAAAATATTATTTACAAAGAAATTATAGTTAAAATTCAAAATTTCATTATTTTTATAAAAATTTAAAATCCTAATTTTTATTGTTAAAAATAGGTATTTTGAGCCTTATCTTTAACATATTTTAAAAATTATTGAAAATTTTTTTGTGTAAATTTGCTTCATTTTGTATACATTCTTTTGGGTTAACAATGGTTTAATATTCATTTATGTTAAAATTTAGCAAAAGTATTTATAGAAAAAAAAAATGTTTAAATATAAACATTAAAGAAAACATTCAATGAAAGATTGGGTTAAGTTGAACTTATTTTTTCTTGGAGAATCAAAGAAGAAACATTTGATTTTTAGAGCGAAGTACTGGAGTAGAAATGGTAAAAATAATCTTGAAAGAATATTCAAGAAAAGTGTTTTTAATGAAAAATATGAGAAAATTGGATACATTAAAGATATATTTGGTCCTCTAAATCTACCATTTATTTCGATTAAGACCTTTCCTGGTCAAGAATTTAACCCTAACAATAACCTTTATGCTAGAATGTAATAATATTTTTTTTAAAATTTCGAAATATTTTGTATATTTCAAAAAAAAAGGTGTAAACTATTTCAAGTTGGAATGAAGTTAATACCGTTCATGATAAAAAATATGAAGACGAGAAACATTGTTCTGAATGTGGTAATCTTATATCCTACGATGAGAATAGAGGGCTTGAAGTTTGCGAACAATGCGGTCTAATAAAATCCGAGCGATACATTGATAGAGGGCCCGAATGGCGAGCGTTTGATGCTGATCAGAGAAAGAAAAGAACTCGAACAGGGGCACCAATGACATACATGATTCACGATAAAGGCTTAAGTACGATGATTGACTGGAAAAATCGAGATATTTTTGGAAAAGAAATACCTGCCAAATTAAGAGCTCAAATATATAGACTTCGGAAATGGCAGAGCCGTATAAGAGTATCTGACGCTACTGAGAGAAATTTAACTTTTGCGTTAAGTGAATTAGATCGCATGGCTTCAAATTTAGACCTTCAAAAGAATTTACGAGAATGTTCTGCTAAAATATATCGAGATGCTGTCGAAGCTCATCTTATCCGTGGAAGGAGTATTGAGGGAGTAGCAGCAGCTAGCTTGTATGCTGCTTGTAGGATGTATAAAGTTCCTAGGACTTTAAACGAAATTGCAGAAGTTGCACGGGTTGATAAGAAGGAAATTGGTAGATCATTCAGATTTATCGCAAAAGAGTTAAAACTAAATTTGAATCCTACAAAACCTTTAGACTTCCTTACAAGATTTATAAGTGAATTAGATTTATCTCAAGAATGCCAAAGAAATGCTAAAAAAATTATTAAACTAGCGGAATTGCGTGGACTAACTTCGGGAAGAGGTCCAACGGGAGTCTGCGCAGCAGCTATATATGCGGCCTCCATTATAAGCAAAGAAAGGAGAACTCAAAGATTGATTGCTAGAATCTCGCAAGTCACCGAGGTCACTATTCGCAACCGATTCAGTGAGTTAATTGAAAATCTAAAATTAGGAATTGAGTTAAAAAAAAGATAATATTATTTTATTTAACTCTAACTTTTTCTATAAAATAAAAAAATAGTTTTGCTCTTAGTTATTTCTATTCAATTACAGCATACAAATAATTTCAAAAAAAGTTTCAATCGTCTATGATAAACTAATCCAAAAGAACAAATAATTTGAAGTTTTTTTTCCCATTTATTTTAACAAGTAGTATTTTCAATCATAAAATTACTTCAATTGAAATTAACTAATTAGAATATAATAGAAATAAAATAAATTAAATCTTAGTTAATTTTGTTCAATTATAACATCTTAAATAGCTGTCTGAGGCTTAAGCTCATAATATATTGCTGTATTTGTCTCGTTCCACCGCCCATCTCTTGTATTCTCGAAATTCCTAGGAGTTCCTCCATTAATGTATTATCACATGCTCCTGCACCACCCATTAGATTTGCACACCCATAACAGACTCGTTCAGTTAATTTAGCACTCTGAGATTTTAGTTGTGATGCGGTTGCTACAAGGGTAAGACTAAATTCTTTTGTTAATTTCCCTTTCTCAATCTTATCATCAACAATTTGAGCGATATGCAAAAATGCCAGTGTTAAATTCATTGTCTTCGCCCAAAGATCTGCGAGAGGAAATCCTACTCCCTGAAACTTAAGAATTTCTTGGTTAAATTATTTTCTCATGTTTGCGTAAATTGTGGCGTGCGATATAGCGTTCCAAGCCTCCGCGAGATTTAATGCGACAATACCTAATCGCTCTAAATTTAATCCTTCAAACAAGTGCTCCCGTCCGTGTCCTGGCGCACCAAGAACGTATTCCTTTGGGACTCTTAAATTAGTAAAAGTCTCCTTACCAACTTGGATTCTACCGACCCAAGGTATGTTTACTCTTTCAGCATTCCATCCATCCCACGATGTATCTACTAGGAATTGTGCCATAGTATTTCCATTATCTCTTTCAGTACATGCATATACTATTGCCCAATCTGCTTTAGGTCCATTAGTCTGATAAATTTTTTGACCGTTAATCGTAAAACTTCCATCTTCGTTCACATCACAGGTTGTTAACATATGAACGGCATCTGAACCTCTCTCTGGTTCTGTTATACAACAACATCCAATTTTCTCTCCAATAACCAATTCTTTAAGCGCTTTCAATCGAATGTCAACATTATCGTGATGTATTGTTAGAGGATTTATCACAAGTACATTGGCGCCCATTCCCATAGCCAATTGTGGGTCAAAAGAATCCGTAGCTAACACTCGCATAAATTCCGTTGTGATGCCGCTTGGTTCATAATTTAAATCTAAAAAATCGAATTTGTTAATGCGGCTAACTAAACCTTCTTCACCAATTTCTGGAATCCAATCGTAAAAATCTTCGGAGTGGGTAATATTATACTTCTCTTCAAATTTAAGGTAGAATTTTTGAGTTTTCTTTAGAAAGTTAAAGTGTTCCGGTTTTAAAATGCTCATTAGATTATTGTTTAAGAATTTATAGCGATTTTTCAAACTCATTTTTTCCAAAGTTTCATCGTTTATACATTGGACATTCCCTTTTTTACCAGCCATTAATTTCAACTCACGACTTAAAATTTAAACTTTTATGATTTTAAATTAATTTAATATAATAATTATTTAAATAAATCATGATAAATAATTTTAGACATAATATTTTAGGTTGTATTTCGATGAAAAATAAAATAAATAGCGAAGATAAACCGAGATTACCTCCAGGGCAGCACGAAACTAAAAGATTTCCAGTACTTCAGAAAGGAAGAGTTAAACACTTAGATAGGGAGAATTACACTTTAGAAATAAATGGAGAAATCGAAACTCCAACAACTTTTACTCTTAATGAACTTGAAAAACTCCAAGATAAAAAAATAATCGCAGATATTCATTGTGTAACATCTTGGAGTAAATTTGACACAAGATTTGGGGGGATTTCTTTTGAAAAACTTTTTAGTATCGTAAAACCTAAAGAAAACGCACGATTCGTTGAATTTTACTGCGCAGACGGGGGTTTTACAACCACAGTTCTTATTGAAAGATTGTTAGCAGATAATGCGATATTGGCTTTAACTTATGAGGGAGACCCTATTAACGATAAACATGGGGGACCTGTTAGGGGAGTAATTCCAGACTTATATTTCTATAAGTCAGCAAAATGGGTAATAAAAATAACTTTTCTTAAAGAAGATAGATTAGGCTATTGGGAAAGAGGGGGCTATTCTAACAAAGCAGATCCTTGGAAAGAACAAAGATATAATTATCTGGACTAAAACAACATATTTAAATTATTATTAAAAATTATAATAAAATCCAATACTTTTTCGATTCCTTTTTTCACCCATATCATCTTCATATTATAGCATTTAATGAGATACTTTCTTCAATATTAACCTATTAGTTAAAATTAATTGATAGGTTAAGTGATATAACATTGACGCTTATCTTAAAAGAACAGGATATTAATTACTTTCTCGAGGAAATTGAAAATATTTTTCCAAATTTCGTAGCTGGTGTCATTACAGATTACAATGGCTTTTTGATTGCTACTAAAATTCCTAAAAATTTTCACATTCACGAAAATGATCTGGCACTATCAGCAATAGTCAATAAACAAGATTTTATAAAAGAAACAAATTATATGAAAATCCGAAGAGATTTAGATAAAGCAAAAAAGATTAAATTGTTTTTATTGTTGCAGAAATCTAGTAAATATTTTCACCGATTTAAAATTTTCAAAAAAATTGTTGAGACTCAGGCACTTTTTTAAGTCAATATATCTGTGGTAAAAATAAAACCAGAGTTGTTCGTTCTTTTCAGTTGAACAATCGGAAAAATCAAATATTTATTTTAGTATTTATTTTACTTATATAGATAATATAAATATTCATATTATCTTTTAACAGATAAGGATCTTAACTTACTACTTTAAATTAAATTAATATGTTCAAATTTATATTAATTTATAAATAGTATGTAAAAAAAAATATTAAATGTTATAAAAATTCTAAATTTTGATCACAAAAAATTGAAACAAAAGAGGATAGATTAATCGTTGAGTTATTCCAAGGACGAAAAAGTAATGAAGGAAATATTAACTGCTATTATTAATAGTACAGCAGGTTTAAAATATGCTATAATAATTGACGATACTGGAATAACTATCTTGAGTCAATCTAAATTTACCTTTTCAAAGGATGAGGACTTTTCAGTTGAAAAAATTGGAGCTATCGGCGGTGCTGTATTTACAGCTGGCGAGGAACAGGGACTTATCCTGGGATATGGCGATATCGCACTTCAAATAACAGAATATCAGAAGGGAATGATATTTTCTGTTAAAGCAGGTAAAGGTATCCTTTGTTTAGCAACTGATTCGAATGTCCAAATTGGACTAATTAGCAATGTTTTGAAGAAATGGGCACCTAAAATTGGAAAAATTTTAAATAGATATTTAAAAAGCGACCACGGAGCCATTACTGAGGAATTAAAAGAACTTTTCAGTTCAGATATATTATGAATTTTAATAATATAGGAATTACTTATTTTTCAATTCAAAACTAAAAAATTAATAAAAATTGGTTAAGGCATTATTGTTGCCTATAGTGCCAAGACACACTAACACTCTTTTCTCATTTTAAGGAGATTCCATAAAAATCAAAAATGTTCTCTCGTGTGAGGCTTTAATTTCATGCCTATTTGGGTCATAATCATGTCTGCAACCTGGGTACTGGCTTCAACCTCATTGCTTTGATCGTTATCTTTGCTTGGTTAAGAACCCATTTTGTTTGCAGTTAAATTATTGATTATTAAATTCAGGATGTTCGCATTTATTTGCTGTTAAAATCATCAGGTTCATTTAACTCCTCGAAAATGCGGTTATTCCGTCATCATTTTTCCCGAGATAGATATAGAAAGAAAGAATTATAAATGTTCCTTTTTTTCTAAGATTTTGCTTCCAAACGATATATTAAATTTTTTAAACTATTAAAGAGAATTGTCTTTACCTCTTCGTAACATAAATCAATTTCGATATCGTTGTCGTGAAAATCA
>JAUWBH010000126.1 GCA_030605085.1 Promethearchaeota archaeon
GTTTAATATTAATCGATAAGTTCCATCTTCCAAGTTTTTGAATTCTCCCTCAACAGGCGGATAGGTACCTAATGCTAAGTATGTGACAGTTCCATCAGTTATAGACTTTGCGTTATCTTCATCAGTAAATGTCAACGTAAGGGTGAAATTTTCGGTCCAGACTTTTGTAATACTGGCTACGCTTGGTGTTAAAGAACTATGTATTACAGTTATGTCAATCGTTATGAAGATTTCTTTCAGTTGATAGTTGAGTTTGTAGGCTATTATTGACAGTGTATAAGTACCTATTTGCACGAATTCAGTACTATTTATGTTCAAGTAATACCATCCATCTGTTTCATTTTCAACTAAATTTCCTGAGACCGACGGATTTCCAGGCACAGAATAAGATACATCACTTTCATTTAAGCCAATATCTCCGTGTAGAGTATCGTTATAATAAACTTGTAAAGTAATGTTATGCATCCATGGAACTTTGATAGAACTTATTCCACCTTCTGCAGTTAAATTTGTCCTGATAGATTTTAAAGTAAATGTAATAAATTCTTGTTTTATTTCATAGCCTGGACTTTCTGCTTTAACTTCAATTTGGTATGATCTATCACTAATTAAATCTAATTCAATACTATTTGTATCTATACTAGTATTATAATATCCTGGAGGATTCTCGGTGTCAAATGAATAGGCTCCCGTTCCTTTAATTTCTAAAGTACTAGCATCACGAATTGTATAAGTAACTGAAGCTTCAATTATAGAATGGTTTCCTTTTTGAATATCGGATTGGTTTGTCCAATAATACCAATACGAAAGATCAATTAAATCTCCTTTAAATTTATCTTCTATAGGGACGACTGTAGGCTTTAATCTATCCAAATTTGTCTCATAATCTTCAATATTCACTTCAATATCGTCTGGTGTTTCGCTTTCGAATGTATAATTCAATGAAGAAGATAAATTAACTAACCTCGGAATCCCCAAAGCCTTAACATTGACGGATATATTAGCTATATCTTGAGAAACATTTCGCCAAATAAACAATACTTTTCCGTATTGATCAGATTTTAATGATTTTATTGGACCAATCCTATCTCCTGTTGAATTTTTATACCAGAATTCTACATCCGCACCGGAAATTGGATCATTGTAATCACCACGTCGGAATAAATATAAGTTTAATCTAGTTAAATTTAAATGGTTCACAATTATAGTCTTTTCAGCGTCAACTATTACCGGGACATTTGTTTTTACATAAAATTCTCCCCAATAATCGTCAGTATATGTAAAATTCATTATATATGTCCCATTAGATAATCTCAAAAAGGTAGTACGACCTAAACTATTAGTAGTTTGATTTAATTCAAGATCATCCTCTTGTTCCTTAATATTGGTTGTATTATAAATGTAAACTTTCACTCCTTCAACTAAATTATCATCGGTATCTCTGGTTTCAACCGTTAAATCGAAAAAAGTTGATTCTTCGATATCCTTTGATTGTATTAATGGATGTATAAGAGAATTATATATGGCTACGAATGCATTATTTGCTGCATTATTATTTGCGAAATTTGTGTCATTTAAATACTCCCAAAATGTAATTATTAAATAGTTACTTGAACCTCCTGCATCATTATCTAAACTAGTATTATCAGCAGGTCTTATATTAATTAGTTTTGTAGTTGCATCATAATCAATACTCCAATCAATAGTTTCTAGGCTTAAACTTCCTCCTTCATTGATATCAGAAATGAACATACCTAAACTTACTCTGTTAATAGTTGTTCCGTTAACCACGGTATAATTTTTAACCGTAAAATCATCTGGGGGATCATTTATACCATTAATTGTCCATGTATTGTCATAAAAGTAATTGTTAAAGAATCCCGCTTCTGTATTATTATAAAATGTATTGAATACTGAAAATGGCATATCATCGTGATCGTCCTCCCACCAAAATGTTCTTTCCGATTTCCATAAGCTATAATTGTTATATACTGTTATTATATCTGTAGTGTGCATATCTCCAGAATTTTCCCAATCAACACTATATCTTGAAAAAACAGGACCAATTTCTTCTTCTGAGACTTCTGAAATGCTCTCTATAATGGGTAAAGGTGGTCGCATTGCTATGTCTAAATTTGTTATTTTATCGGGATCGTTCTGCGGGCTAGTTCCATATGTAAGATTACTATTGTTAGAAAATCTAAAATGAAAACCCATTTCACCCGTATTTTCCTCAACTAATACAATGAAATTATACCATCTTCCCGCCTCAAATGTTAACGGGATATATTCTCTATCTGGACGAGGTGATCTTAAAACATGGTTCTCATGAATTAATTCACCATCTCTCCAAATTTTTATTCCATCATCAGACCCTACTTTCAAATAGACTTCGTTTAAATCAACCGGACTCCTAATATAAGTAGAAGCGTAACCACATAGATAATCGGGATATCCCCAGTGCCCACCACCAAAATAGTAATTTAAATCTATAAATCCGTTTAAACTCGTGTAATCATATTGATCTTCAAAATCTTTTGCTTCCCATTGTTTTGATTCGTCTAAGAATCCTTCTGCGTCTCCTCCTGTAGCATAATCATCTTCAACGTATTGGTTAGTTACATCAAAATGGTACTTCGAGGCAGTTATTGGGTTATCCCAATTAGGATTAAAATAGTCAAAAGTCCCTAATACTAACCATTTGGCGATTGCTCCACCTTCGTCAGGATCTGGATGAGCATAAGGATCATTATCTAATACGCCGTTCGCAATCCATGGCGCTAACGAATTATCGGTGTGGTAATTTCTCCCATCCTTTGTAAAATTGTATACACCACGCCCTTTCTCCATCTCTAAACTCAGTTTATTTGTACTTATACTTAGTTGATCGTTTACAGGGTCCAATGAAGATGTAAGTGTCGATTCTGCGTTATATCGTTGTTTAGGATTAAAAATGCCAGTATTGTCGTCAGAATAATAAATGTAATACGGCTTTCTTTGTCCTATACTTACTGTTGCAAGGAATGTAATTGTACAAGTTTGTATAAAATCAGGATCGCTATACAAATTTACATCCCATATTTGACTATGAATTTCGTCATTTTTTTCTCCCTCAATGTATTCAACAACTCGAATTGTGTCTTTATGACATTTTCCACCATCAAAAGTAATATCAATATCTACAGGTTCGTTTACTCGGTTAAAGTAACCTGGTTCTGTTAAATTAACTTCTACTCTATACCGAAATGTACCATTCCACCAAGGGGCAATACCTGATGTTTTTATATTTTCGTCTCTCTCTTTAATATCTTCTTCAATATTGTTTTCAATCTGGTTGTTATCGTCAATAGATTCAGTCAATTCATTATTATTAATGTTTGGAATATACCCGATCATTAGTGAAGATATCAGAAATGCGAAGATTACTGTTAAAGTTTTAATTTTATTTTTTTTCAAAGACTTCATTTTTAAACTTTTGTTTTTGCAAAATTTTAAATATTAATATTATAAAGGGATAACAAAAATATAAATGATTAAATAATTTTTTATTAAAACTTCTTTCTTATTCCTTTTTTAACACCAAAAATATTTTCCTTTTTTTTGGATTGTTCGGATTATCAATCACAAATTTTCCGCTAAAATTAGTGTTATCTATAAAAATTTTCCCTATCTCATCCATAATCGTTTTAGCTTTTGGATAAAACTGAAATATAGCTTTAGAATTTTTTTTAAGAATGTTGTTAAAAGATTTTGCCAAACTTACAAGTTTATTATGCATTACTTTATTATTTAACTTTCTATAAATCCATTGCAATGCGGAAATTGAAATGATTGCGTCAAAACTACTTGATTTAAATGGGGGAAAGCACATATCTGCTGCAATTGGATTAAGTTCTTTGATGTCGTAAAAGTATAAAAATTCTGATATAATGTCAAGTGCAATTACGCTGTGTCCAATCTCTCTTAAATATATAGATGTAAATCCTGGACCGCAACCAGCATCTAAAATTAAAGAGTTCTTATTACTTAGGTTTAACAATTCTAACGCTCTAACTGTGATTTTTTCTTGAATTTTTATCATACTTTTTGACTTTGCATATCTAAAAAGATTTTCGCCTTTATAATAATCTTGAACTCTATCGTAAATTTCTTCTGGTCTTTTTCGTTTTACACTGAAATTATAATCGTTATTCAATTTTAAATAGCCCCAAAAGATTAAATCGTTAAAAGTGGAATTCTTGGATAAAATTAGGAATCATTTCTAAAGAAAAAATTTTATTAAACTTTAATAATTTTAATAATTCAAATCGCTTTAAATTTTAATATTATTAAGTAACGTTTGTGATTATTTTTGTCTCAGAAAGATGATAAAATATTAGTAAGGAAAGCAACAATAAATTTAAGAAGGAAATACGGAAGAGTAAAGCAAATCAGCATAGTTGAGAGGGATGCGTTTATCCCGGCCAATGTTGAGAAAGAACTTAGGGAAAATTTCTTAAAGAAAAAAGCAATTACATCTACGGACATTGCGTTAAGATATGATATAAGAGTTTCTACCGCAACATTACTGTTAAAACAATACGAACAAGAAGGGTTAATAAAACTTTTAGATCCTTCTCTAAAATTAAAGGTTTATGTACCTACTTCTAAATAGATGTTTTTTTGAGCAATTCAAAATTCTCATTATTGTTGTTCAGACACTATCACAAGAATAGTCGAACATAACCTAAAGAAATTTATATTTTTCACGGTTTATGATTAATAAGAATTTTAAGTTTTATATTTAAATTTCTGATGTTATTAAAGCAGATGTAGCCTAGCTGGTAAGACGCCGGCCTCGAGTGATGTTTCTAAAAACCAAGAAAGCCGGTGCGCGCAAGCGCTCGGGGGTTCGAGTCCCTCCATCTGCGCTTATATAGTAAAGATAAAAAAATAGTGAGAATTTTTATCTAACTCTACTCTATTTAAATTATTTATTGAATAATTTGTAAAATCAAATTTTCCATTTGAGGTTTAGCAGCTTCGATTTTGTCAAGAATATTAATTGTCTTCTCCATATCCTCGTCCTCTTCTATTATAAACAATAAATAAAAATCTAAATTACCAAGCTTCAAGACTTCTACCACACCACTAAAACGCTCACCTGTTTCAAATACATCAGAAAATTCAAACAATTTTCGATTTTCTGCCACAATTCTTTTTTGAACTCTAAGATATATCTCATACATTTTTAGTTTTTCAATCAAACTGAGATTTGGACGATGATATTCTCCTATTGTTATCCCCTTTGAGTCAAAGAGAGTGATGAGAATAGATTTATAATTTTTACTTATTTCTTCGAATAAATTCGACATTATTTCAAATTCAGTTTTGAAAACTAACGATAATCCGCTTGAAAAAGAGTCCATTACAGATTTAATATCGTATACGCTCGTTTCGAAGAAAAACATGTCAAATGCTATTGAATATTTAGCTAACATTTGCTTAAGAGTAAGAGCTTTATTATTTATTTCCTTATCTTGGGCAATTGAAGGATCAAATTTGTGAAAAAGTACAGCTATAGGAGGATAATTTTGTGCTTCTTTAAAATATAAGAGTATTTGCTCTAAATAATCTATGGATTCGATGTATCGTTTTGGATCCTGAATATCAACGACATAAAAAACCAAATCAGTCCCCCCTAAGAACTTAGAAGGGCTCTTTAAATAATCTTCTCTATATTTTTTTTGACCTCCAAAATCCATCCTTATAAACTCAATACCTAAAAATTGAAATGTTTCTCTATCAACTCTTCGGGTTGGAGTTAATTTGATTACTTCTTCTTCGAAGCCAAATCGTTTCGTAATTGCCGTAATGATACTGGTTTTTCCTGCATTGTCTAACCCGAGATATGCAATTTTTTTAGCCAATTTGATTTCAACTCTTTTTCTTATATTTCATCTTGAAAAATTTATCGTTAATTACTTTATAAAAAAATTTAATTTTAAAGTTAGGTTTTCTAAAAAATTATTATATTAAAATAATAAATTCTTACTTTTAACTTAAAAATGACTTTCCCTTCCTTTAGTAGCTGACTCGTAGGGTGCTCGTTCCTTTAGATATAAGTAGTTTACTTAACCACCTGCTATTGGGACAGAGATGTGGATGTTATCCCCGTTTCTCAGTTTCGTTCTGTATTTATTCAAATATTTTATGTTCCTACCATTTAATAAAACAAGAATTTGAGAATCCATTTTTTTTCTATTCTTACTTAACAATGAATTATCAAGTTTTTCGTTGTATTCCTTTATAAACTTAGATATTACATCTCCAACAGTTTTTCCTTCGTATTCTAATAGTTTTTTGTTGGTTTTTAGATAAAAAATATTTAATAAATGCAAATTCACTTCAACCATAAAGATATCTTCCGTTTTATTGTATATTAGAAATTTTATATTTTCTTATCGGTTTTTTTATATTTCTCAAGTAATAATAGAATTTTCTAAATTATTTAAATCTTATAATTCAATATTATAATGTTATCTTGAAAAATAGGGATTGACTAGAATTGCTATTAAGGTTTTTTCCCTTTTTTATTTATATAAAAAAAAGCAGATTTTATAGTTTTAAAACTATTCTTGGCTTAATTCTCTCAATTACCGCCTGCTTGCGTCGCCATAACAGTTATAACATCTTTCTTGGGATGTATTCCAATTTTTGTAAATTTCAAATTATCAGGTATAACTTTCCCTTTGAAGATAAATTGTATGGCTAAAATGGGATTTAATTTATATTCTTTCTGTACCATTTTTTTAATTTCTGCTATTAATTGATTTGGATCTACTTCAATTAATTTTATAGCTTGGTCTGGAGGGACACCTGTAAGCCTAAACCTATATTGGGTCATTTTACATCACAATTTCTTTCTTTAATTTTAAAATTTTTGGATTTAATTAAAAATTAAAATATAAATTTAATTATAATTTTGAATGCAAATTTTTAAAGTACTAAAATTTAGAGAAATCTAAAGTAATTTATATCAAATTTAATATTTATTTAAATAATTTTAAATTCTTCTAAATTCTTTAAGCAATCATTTATTAAGTCCCTTAAATTTAACGTTTTATACAATTTTTTAAGATCTTCAGTATTTATTTTTTGATTTTTAGGTTTAAATTGACAGTATTCAAAATTTTTTAAATTCTTTGATACTTTATCTGAAAATTGGGCAATCTCTTTTGAGTCTAGGCTTATTACTGGCGTAAAGATAGGATATCTTGAAAATAAATAATTGAGTGAAATTGACTCTAAATCAACATTATTGGGACAAAAAGTAGAAAAATTTAAACTAGTTCCATCCGATATTGCTTTTATTCCTTTAAAATCTACGATCCTTGATTCTTTTAACATTTTCGATAAAATTTCAAATCTAATTAGTCGGCAAATAGCACAAAAATATTTTTTTTCGGTTAAATTACTCTGCAATTGTTCTAAGATTTTAAACAAATTAATTTTTCTCACGAAAAAATCAAATTGTGGAGAAAACTTTTTTAACTCTTTCCAATTGGATAACCATATCTCTAAAATATTCTCGTTTTCTGTTAATTTAAATAATACAGGAAAAATTTCACAACCCCTCCTCATCAATAAAAATCCTGCGAGTAAATCGTTTAATCTACCTGTGTCCATGCATAAAACTTTTTTGCTTCTTTCTATAGGTAAACCGCCCCATTTGCTCTTTATAACATCGGTGTAAATATATGAAAATTGACCTCTAATTTCTACGTAGATTTTTTTTTGGGGATTTGTTAGATTAACTTTTAATTGTAAATCTTGGAAATTATCGATAACGGCTTGTCCCACTTTAATAGCGACTTCTTGAGAATTATATTCGTGTATTCCGGATCTTTTTACTCTAAGCGCAAAGGTATCGTTCGGCTCTAAAATTTGTCTACTGATATCAATTGTTCTATCGATTATATTTTTGATTAATGTGCCTGTTCTAAGTGCCGGACTGAATGTGTATATCCCTAATACATTTTCTAAGATCTCTAATGCTTTTGGAATATCTTCATTATTGAAAAAGAAAAAAATTCTACCCGAGTCTTTACTCATTTGATATTTATTAAATTTAATTCCTTCGCGAATGAGCATGTTTTTAATGTTGTTCATTAAGATTTTTAGCATTCTAATTTTTACCGGTTGCGACTTAAGCCAAATCTCGGAGTTATAACTTATACGAATTAGATTATACGATTCTAAAACAGAAATTTTTTTCATTTTTTTCAATGGATCATAAAATTAAGTTAAGATGTGTATGTTATATTTACCGATTATACGCCTTACCATCGTTTTTAGGTTATATTCCGTTAATACAACCAAACCATCTTTATATATATCAATTTCATTAAATGATTCGTCAAAGTATTCTCCTTGAAGGTTACCACCGTTAGAAAATATTGAATTCTCGATTTTGACATTGAAAGATATGCTTGGTGAGCTATTGAGAACGAGATCTATTTGAGAAAGCGCAAATTGAGAAAGCGCATCTCCAGCGTCAATTAACTCTGTCCTCCAAACGCTTAATGGGGTAGGAATTAAATTATGATAACAACAGACTCCAAAAATCTTCTGATGACTTAAACTTAATACTTTATCGATAAATTTACGCAATTTTTGGCGTCCTATAAAACCTATCTTCGAATCAGGAGTTGTAGAGTTGATACTTTTGAAATATAATTTGTCAGTTTCATATAGAGGATCTAAAGAACCGATATGTTGCTCCCAATGTTGCCATGATGGGGGTTTTGAATCAGTATAGCCTGGAATAACCATATAAGGATGTTTTATTTGACTTAATTTGCTTTTTGCTATTTTAAATTCTTCTTTATAGCTATTTTTTGTTAAATTACCAGTATGTATTACTAAGTCCACATCTTGGATTTTGTTTATTTCTTCAATGGCTTTATCAAAGTTAGTATTTTCTTTTTCTGATTTTTCTGTAATTAGGGTATTACATATCTGAATAAACTTACAGAACGGTTTTTCATCACTTTTAGTTTCTCGAGGTGCATAGTAATTAATAGCACGCAAAATGTTTTTTTCAATTGCGGATTTAAAAATAGGTAAAATCTTGAAATTAAGCGTATTTCCCTCGATATCAATGATGCTATAAGTACATGGTTCTCTATACCTTGTTTTATTACACGAAAATGTGCCAACATTTTTAATATATAAGTCTTTCTGAACGCTGCTTAATTTATACAAATTCGAGATGTGCCTATGACCATTTAATACCAAGTCTACTTTAGTTTCAATAAGCATTTTAAGCATATTCCCCGAATCATCAATACTCGACCTATCTCTGCCTACATTTGGTATTGGAATGAGTTGATGATGAAAACAAATAATTTTAAACTTATCTTGATGTATTTCAAATTTTTCTCTAAGTGTATTTATCGTTTCGTGATGAATCACACCAGTCGCTAATACCAGTAGCTCTGGACTTCAGAAACTAAATCTGGTTTTGTACTGTCTATTCCTATTATGTAATAATGCGTATCCTCGTATTCAAAATACCTTTCTCCTATTAGTTCTTCAAAAAACAAATAACCAACATTTTTCGCATCGTGGTTACCCATTACATATCTTATTGGAGCTTTAGATATTGGATTAAATTTCTTCATCAATTCCTCCGCCATTTCATAATCTGGCTGAAGACCGTACTGCGTAATATCTCCTAGATGGATGTACAGAGCAACATCCTCAATTTCATTAATCTTTTTAATGCCCCTATCAAATGCTTTGTGATTAAACCTTATACCCGTTGAATCGAAATGTGTATCTGAAATTACAACAATTCTTTTTTTAGGATAATCCACATTCTTTAATTTTACTTTCTCTTCCATATTCATTATTCTTCAATCTTGTCTTATTTCTACTGAATGACCAATATATAAAGAAATCTCTTCTAGAGCATAGCCAAAATTCACAATCTTTTTTTTAGCTAAAGAGAATCTCTTGATTTATGAATATAATGTTAATTATTAAAAAAGTTTTAGATTGCATAAAATCAAAAAAATGAAGAACTTTTGAAAGAACTTGAGTCCAAAAAGAAAAACGATTAATGCGAATTTTAAATATGATTATGACGTAAATCTCTATAATAATTTCTAAAATAGTAATTTGTTCTGCATTCATAATATCGTATCTCACTCTTTTTTTTTTAATTTTGCTGGGTGACCACTATATATTAAATTTTCTTCTAAAATACTGTCAAAATTTGTATATGAATGAGCAGAGAGTTTCGCACCTTTCTTAATAACCGTTCCGGGCATTAATACACATTTTGCTCCAACAAGAGCATCATTTTCTATTACAATTTTTTTTAAAATGAATTTATCTTGTTCAATTCCAAAACTTAAGATCGTACTGCCCATTCCTATAATAACATCTTTGCCAATTGATACAAACTCCGAAGAGATCCAACTATTATCACATATACAATGAGATCCTATTTTTGTGCCTAAGAATTTTAATGTAAATCTATTTTTAAGCCACGGAAAAGGATTTGAAGCGGCTATGTATAGTGGCCATTTTTTTATCATATTTCTTAAATTCCAAAATAAATAATCTCTGTCTTTCGGATCTCGTTGGAAAATTCCCTCTTTTGGTTGATGAATTAAATTTATTAATGTTAAAAACAAATAGGAGATAAAAATCGCACTGAGATGAAGTAAGTATATTAGAAAAAATATATTTAAAGGTAATAGCAGAAAAAACAACCAATAACTTCCGTCATTCCAAAAAAATATATAATAACTATATTCAAATAACGAACAGGGAATAAAGCTAAACAGTATTATTACTATGTAAAGAACGAGATATTTATTGCGAATTCTTTCGTCTATTGGACAAGCATATCCTTTCAACGAAGCGGGTTGAAACACTTAGAAACTTCATCCTCCATTATTATTTTTATATTCTGACTTCTTCAATGCCTCAACTTTATCTATAGACTCTTCTAAAGATTGAACTGGAAAAGAAATGGTTGCAGGTGTACCAACATAGATTAAATCGCTACTTAATTCTTGCCCTATACTTGTGTAACTATTTGCTCCTAAAACTGACCCTTCTTGCATTATAGTTCCTGGAGATACTATTGTTTGAGGTCCTACTATACATTTTTTCCCAATCTTGACCTTTTTAATAACAACTTTATCATGATAAATAAGATGAGAAAAAATGCAAATGTGTAATGAGGTCATAGTAAAGTCTCCGATTTCTATAAATCTAGCTACTGGATCGATATAACCCTCGTAAGCTACTACATTTTTGCCAATCCGCACTCCAAAAAGCCGATAGCAAACAATATCTGCCCATGGCAGTGGAGTTACTCTAGCTAACCAAATCGGAAAACAAGCCGTCCAAAATCTTCGATGCATATATTTCCAATCTTTACTTCCCTTTTTAAAAACACCTTCGCGAGGAGGATATCTCCAATTTAAAAATTTTAAAATACCCGCAGAAAAAATTATAATCGAAAATACAAATATAAAAATATTTCCATAAAGATTTAACGGTAAAAGAAGTATTAATAACCATTTCAACCATTCTTCGTCAATTACTTCCATAGGATAAATTAATTCTCCAGTAATAAAATAATATAAATAATTCCAATACCATAAATTAGCTAAAATTACTACAATTACTCCCACATAAAATTGAAGAAGAAAAATTAATGTAAACGGAGTTTTATATACGCCTGATGTGGAGATATAATCGATAATTTGTTCATCCTCGGCATTATTCATATTGAATACAACTCTCCGTTGGTTTATAATAATTTATGTCTACATTATAAAGATTAATCAGAAATTAACCTTTTTTTATTATAAAAAGTAAAGAAAGAATCATTAATTATATATATTTATTATTTTATTTTATTATAAATTAATTCTAATATAAAATGGAAAAGATATTAAAAAAGTTATTTAAATAACAATTAAAAGGTGAGTAATAATGCCGATAGACTGGGCAAAAGCGGAGGAGTCACCTGAAAAATCTCAAAAAGTTGAAGGTAGGTTTTTACTGGATTTGAGGGCTAAAGTAAATGATTTAGAAAAACAAATAACCGAATCAAAAAGTGCGTTAACTCAAATGCAAAGTGAATTGGAACAAACAAAATCTTCGCTTGAAACAACGAACTCTGCTCTAAATTCAACAAAATCTGAACTAGATACAATGAGATCTAATCTTGAATCAACCCAATCCGACAATCAAGCAAAGTTGGGAGAAAAAGACGGGATTATTAATGATTTAAACCAAAAATTAGAAGTTTCTAACGCAAAATTGAATGAAATACAAAATGAATTATCTAAATTAACGGAATCCTCAGGAGACTTGTCTGCAACATTAGAAAGTTTAAAAGGACAAATAAGTAACACTACTAATTCAGTCGCAACAAAAAACGAAGAAATAAATAAATTAAATGCAGAAATCGCCGATTTAAAAAGTAAAAGCTCGGAAACCGAACCATTAAACGCTCAAATAGCCGAATTAAATAGTAAAATTGACGAATTAAATAAAATAATTGAAGAAAAAGAGAAAGTCGTCCCAGGAAAACCTCCTCCTGTAGAAAAAGTATCCGTATCAACACCTCAACAAGAACCAACTACTGGGGGTTTTGCTCGCGAAGAACGGCTCTCATGCCCAAGTATTCAATCACTTCGGTTGATAAGGTATTGTGTGGAGCCGTTGGATTTAACATAAAAACTGTTGAAGATAAATCAAAAATTCTTAGTTATATCGGACATATTCCAATGTATGCAAAGAAAAATGTATGTAAGAAGTGCGGGTATGAATTTTAATTTTTTTTTATTCTTTTTATTCTTTTGATTATTACAATACATTTTTAATTCATCTGTAGATTCATTTCGTGGTATTATAGGTTTTAGATGGTATAATTGTGCCAGAGATTATAATTTTCAAAATTTTAATATACAACTTTCTGATTATTTAAACTATGGAAAAAAAGTCAAAGAAAAAATTCATTGGGACCTTGTCTCAAAAAGAATTGCTTAAACTCTACGCAAAGTATGTGAATAAACCTAAGGTATCGACTTTTAGGGGATTTGGATTTGGAGTAATTCCTGGAGAAAGGAATGGCATTTACTTTAAAACATTAGCAGGAGCAAGATCCTCTGAACCTCCTTTAGAAATGATAAATTGCCGATCCTCAGGTGGAGTATTTAATCTTGGTCATCATAATCCGAGAATTGTGCAAATTCTAAAAGATGCTTTAGATGGAGGATTAGATCTTGGCGATCATATGCTTTTATCCGAATGGAGAGCTATTTTAGGCAAAAAATTAGCTGAATTAATGCCTCCAGGCATAACCAAAACCACTTTTGGTGTGAGTGGAGATAAATCAGATTTTTCTGATTTAACATAAGTGAAGCGGTAGACACCGCTATAAAATTTGCTCGAGGCGTTAATAAAAGAAAAGGTTGTATTTCAGCTATTGGGGCGTATCACGGTCATACAATGGGTGCATTAGCATGTGGGAATTCTGGATTTAAAGATCCTTTTCTTTGGAATATTCCCGGTTTTCAACAAGTACCTTTTGGAGATGCTGATGCGATGCGAAAAGCTGTTACTAATGAAGTTTCATCTGTTATATTAGAGACTATTCCGGCTTCTGGAGGTGTTTTAATTGCTCCAGAGGATTATTTTTCTGAAGTTCGTGAAATTTGCGATGAAATGGGTGCTTTAATGATAATAGATGAGGTTCAAACAGGATTAGGAAGAACAGGAGAGTTTTGGGGTATATATGGTGGATTATATCCAAATGAGAAGGTAGTTCCTGATTTTATTGTGTGCGGAAAAGGAATGAGTGCAGGTATTTACCCCCTTTCAACTTGCAGTTATAAATCATTTGTTGAAAAAGTATTCAAAGACGACCCCTTCATACATATTTCTACTACAGGTGGATCCGATTTAGGTTGTGCAGTTACGTGCGAAATGCTGGATATTCAATCTGATCCTAAATTTTTAGAAAATGTAAAAAAAATGGGAAAGTTGTTCTTGAAAGGATTAGAGGAAATAACTACTGAAAATTCTGATTTAATAAAAGAAGTGAGAGGGAGAGGTTTAATGACCGGGATGGAGTTTTACAAAGAATCTGATGCTCTGTTGGGAATGTTAAGTATAATAAAAGAAGGCGTATTGCAGAATTATTGTGGTAATAAAAAGGATACATTAATTATTATGCCACCTTTAATCGTGAAAAAAAACGAACTCGAAGATATTATTAATAGAATTCAACGAGCAATGTCAAATTTAAAAAAATTAAAATAAAAATATTAGCAAAAATGACTTTTAAGATGTAATATATTTTTTTTCATTTACTTATTGTGCAAATATCCTTGAAAACAAATGTAATTCCATTCAAAATGTTTTGAGCGCTTTTGAGTTAAAGTCTATTATTCACCATGACATAGAAATAATTATAACTAAATTTTTTTTTTTAATCTATAAAAATTAAAAAAAAGGTTCTTCTTCATCCGAAAGTGATAAATTTTCATAATAGCTCTTAAAAAAAAATAATAAATGCACAATTCTTTTTCCTTCCTCACTCATATAAAATCTAGTTGGATTGTTACTATCTCCAAAAATAATTGTACCATATTTTTCCAAACTATTCTTTCTTCTTCTAAAGAATGAGCGTATAGTACTTACATCATCTTTTCCCATTTCATTCGCAAGATCAACAGTAGAAACTTTATCCTTTTCTTCCATAATTTTAAATATTGCAAATAAGTATTTCATAAAAGCTTTATATTTTACAATCTCAGACTTTAAAGGATTTTTAATTGATCCTATACTATGAATAAGGTTTTGTTTATATTTTCTTAATGTATTTTCTTTATCCTCACGAACTTTTCTTATTATATTTTGATCGTCATAAGTCTTTTCTACTAATTCCAAATCAGTATGGATAACAGTATGGCAATTATGACAAACATAACCCCCTTTATGATATTTCTCTTGCATTTCTCTAACAAGCTCAGCACAAGAATATTTTTTATATAAGTCGATAAGCCTTTTTTTCTTCCTTTTTTCCCTTTCCTCTGGCGTTAGGTCTCTTAATTTATACAAATGGCTATAGTCAAATGCACGTGAGTGATCTACTATATTAAATTCTCCACAAACAGGGTAAATTCCCCCATAAATACGATCAACAATGTATCTTTTTTTTATTCTATGAATAAGCCTAATTTTTATCTCTTTTTTATCTCTTTTACTTAACTTCCCTTGATAAAAAGCCTCTACACAAATATAAGCAAGTATATGAATAATCTCAGCTGGGAGGTCAAATATATCTTTATAAGGAAACTCTTTAGGTATGTTTTCCCAATTTACAAATTTGTTAAAATGGGGATAGTCATCATGAATTACATTGTGGTGACATCCACATTTTATAACTACTGATTCTCTTTCCATTTTTTTAATTAAATCTTGTAAAAAATATGGATTACCTCGATTCTCGTTAAATAAGCTATACAATTCGGTAACTGTATATCCCTCTAATCTTGAATATTCATGATGAAATACTTTAGATCTTATTCTCGGAAGAGATGTGTTTACAGTAAAACCTTCATTTAAACAATCGGGACATAAAGCCACCCCATTTCTAAAATCAAAATGTATTCCACCATCAATATATTTCATTACATAAAGTTTTATTCTACTACCAACAATCCATTGCCGTTTTTTTCCTGTTTTATCTATCCAATATAACTCATCTTCTTTAGATTGTGTTTTAGCGGGGAATAAATCGGAATATTCTGTTTCTTTTAAAAAATTAAAAATATCTACAATTACATCAAGAAGCCCTCGTTTTGTTAAAAATAAATTAATTTTTTTATTTATTAAATATTTAACGAATGGAGCCATAGAGAAAACAGCCCCAATTATTTTATGAGTTTTGTTTGATATTATCAATAATTTTATTATATTAACCAAATCAGTAAAATATTTAGTAAATGTATCTGAATAATTGTTCGCCACATCTTGAAGCGTTTTAATCTCTTTCTTTGTAAGGTGTTTAAGTAAATTCTTTTCTTTTGATGTTAATTGCCTCAAAATTTCTTTATTCGCATTAGTAATAATCTCTCCTAAGCGCAAAACGATTCTAGATGTATCTATCTTCCTTAAACGTAAAATAAGTTCAGATAAGTCAGTTTTTGCAATTAGTAATAATTCAAAAATATAGAGTGATATAATCCTTCTAGAGCTTTTCAACTGAGCGCTTTGAAAATTAAAATTTAATTTTGGTGCTAAATCTTTATACCATTTATTATACAGTTCATTGACTGCTTTCGGATTTGCTTCAATCAATTTTGCCAATCCTCTTCCTGTAAGTATAGGCATGTTTTCATTTGAAACGGTAACTGCGTAAATAATTGCCGCCGCATGCGTTAACGGATTTGAGTTTTTAGGTATGGTTATTTTACCTCTTACGGCTCTTAAAATATGTTTGTCTAATATCTCCTCGGTTTTTTCTAATATAAGTTCTTTTTGATTATCTGTGGCTTCAAATAAGGGAGCTAACCTTCTTATATCGTTCATTACTCTCTCCTTAAAGTTAGAAACATTAATAAATCCATTAAATCCATTAAAAGTCTGCCAATATTTTTCCATGTATTGTTTATATCCTTTACCTAATAACGATTTCAATTCTTCAGAATGAAGTTTGCTTAGTATATGTCTTAATTCTTCTTTATCTTCTTCTGTAAGTTGCTCCTTTTGAATAATCTTTATTAGTTTAGATTTTTCATTTATGCTAACCATTGTACTTTTATATAGATTTTCCCTTAAAACCTCCTTGAAATTTTTTATATCAGAGTTTTGTTCGTTTAAAACTTCTTGTAAGAAAGTCTCGTTTATAATTGACTCTAATTTTTTTCCAAGTTTTTTAGCTACACTCTTTCCCTTAATGATTAAACTCTTTTCGTATCCCTTTGTTGCATATTCCTCGTGTATTGCTTGAAAGTCTCTTAGATTTTCAAAAAGGTGGCGATAATTAGGATTGAGTTTTTTACCTATTTCCGCTAAAAGCTTATCTTTTCTTTCGTTTGAAATTTTATTACTATAAAAAATATTCTTAAGGTTGCTATAGATTTCAATTATATTTTTTAGCTCGGCGTTAATTTCTTTCGATAATTCCCCTTCTGGAACTTCGTCAATATGCTCTTCTAACGTTTTTGCCCATTCTTCTTTTGGCTTATCTGATAGAATTTTATTAATCTCATTAATTTCTTCTTGTTCCTTCAAATTCTTTACTATGTGTTGCTTCCATTCTTTAAAGTCTTTAGCCTCCTTTCCAGCGCTTATGGCTCTCCTCCCTGTTTCTCGTTTATACATCTCTTTAAGGTGTTCGTACTTATCGTCTATTTCAGATCTTAGCTTTTCTAATTTTTGAGCAAGAAGGATAGGATATCTTTCTTTTCTTGAATTAATTACCGAATCGTACAAACATTTTTTATTATAATCGTAAAAACGCCGAAAATAGTACAGTTCCTCAAACATTTCCGCATTTTTTTCGGTTGTTTCCTTAAACTTTTCGGATAATTCTTTAAGCTCTTTCTTTTCTTCTTCTGAAATTTCCCTACTTTCGTTTTTTAGACGTAGATATTGTTTTCGTTTAAAAAATTCTCTTGCCTCGTTGTATTTTTT
>JAUWBH010000090.1 GCA_030605085.1 Promethearchaeota archaeon
GGAAATGCTCAAATTGATGATGACATAATATTAATTGTTGACTTTGATGGAAAACCTGGGAAAGCCAGCAAATATTATTGGGATACGGCTACGTTTAAAACTTCTGAACAAATATTGTATTCAAGAAAAAGTATGAATGAAATAGCAACTAAACATTTATTAAATTCTTCTAAAGATATATCCAACGGCGGAATTTTTGGTACATTGTATCAATTACTAACATATTCAGAAGTAGGAGCTGAGATCGATATAGATTTAATTATTCTTCCAGAGCTTCTGAAAGATTTAAAATATTCAATTTTTGATTATTCTAAAATGTATTTAACTACTTCTTTTATAACTACATGCAAGGAGATAAATACAGAAGAGGTAATTAATTTGTTTAAACAATATAATCTAGAAGCACATAAAATTGGTAAAGTAATTAAAAAACCTATTGTAAAAATATATAATAATAAGGAAGAAACTATTTTATTTGATCTATAGGATTAAAGTTATTTGTGAAACCCTAGAACCTATTACTGAGATTATTCCTTTATAATTAAAATTCATTTTTAATTCACGTGACAAATTTTTTAAAATTTTATATTAAAAAAAATATTTTTAATTCAATTTGCATAGACAGCTAACTAGGAATAGTGGTCTGATAATGGTGCCCAGAACCTTTACAAGAATAATATTCTTCCCCGTTGCTCCAGGACAGCTCGCTTCCCCTACAAGATAAATATTATCCAATGAATCTGTAGCTATAGAATAACAGAAATCAAGACTATCTCCACCCCAAGTTCTATTCCATTGTAATACTCCCGAATCATCATATTTGATAAGAATATGTTCGTTTATTTTCCCAGCGAAACGAACATCCTGCGAGATAAATATTATTGGATGAATCCATTGCTAATGCATTTTCAAGTTCCATTTCATTACTCCCCCATGTCCTATTCCATTGCTGCACTCCTGAACTATCATATTTTACTAAACAGATATCCAGTTATTTCCTCAAACTGCTTCTTAACTTGGAGGATTTCAAAAAACTAATTTTGCTGATGAAATTTTAAAATTATCGAATAGAATCATGTCAATTTCACAACATTCTTTAGATGTATAAATAAGATTACTAATATGTATGAACTTTCTCACAACATCAACTAAAATTGCTAAAAGCAGAAAAGTTAAAAGAAATTAATTACTTTAATTATTACTGATTTTAATCGAATAAGCTTTAGGCGCTCGTTGTGTAGTGGCTATCATCCAGGACTTCCAATTCTGGGACCCAGGTTCAATTCCCGGCGAGCGCATTTAAAATATTATAATCTTCGTGAAAGGATGTTCGTAATAAAACAAGCCATTTCCATATTAAATCACTACTTTTATATATTAGAAACTAACTGTTTTTCTTTTCTTTAAACATATGTTATTCCTTCATTAATCTTAAATTCTTTATTTTATTATAGCCAATACTGATATATTTTTCGTAAGAATGGTTAAATATACGCATAAAGAGTTTAAAACAGCTTTAAATAAATTAAAATACCCTGATTCATGGTTCTGGGCGAAATATACCATAAATCCATATTCTGGTTGTCAACATGCATGTGTATATTGTGATGCGAGAAGTGATCGTTATTTTCTTCAGCAGAATTTTGAAAATGAAATTATAATTAAGACTAATATTGATAAAATGTTAGATCTTAGAATTAAAAGAGCAAGAAAGCTATTACCCGATGTTGTTGATCCTGGCGGAGTAAATGATGCATATCAGCCAATAGAAAAGAAAGTTGAAAATACCAGAAAAGTTCTACAAGTGTTAGCTAAACATAAATTTCCTTTAAACATCGCCACCAAATCAAAACTAATAATACGGGATTTAGATGTTTTAAAAGAAATAGCCGGAGATTCTTGGTGTACTATAGGATTTTCAATAACAACTACAAATGAAGATTTAGCGCAATTTTTAGAACCTTATTCTTCGAAACCATCAGAACGCCTTGGAGCTTTAAAAACAATTAAGAACGAAGCTCCAAATATTCAAGTTGGAACTTACTTCATGCCTATTATTCCATTCTTGGAAGATTCTGAGAAAAATATGGAGGATGTTATAAGAAATTCTAGAGAAGCTGGAGCAGATTTTCTGTTATTTTCTCCTGGGTTAACCATGCGGGATTCTCAGGCAGAATTTTTTCTTAAGAAATTAAAAAATAGTAAGTTTAGCAATATTGTTAAACCTCTTCTGAATTTATATAAAGGACAAATGCAACCTCCTTCTGATTATGTTAAAACCCTTCATCTTAAGCTATTGTATTTTTGTCAAAAATATGATTTAGCAATAAGAATAAAAAGATGGATCCCCTCTGATTATCGTAAGTGGAATTATAAAATTTCTGAATTGTTATTGAATAAAGTTTATCTCGATAATCTGAAAACAGGAAAATCTAATAAAACAATGATGTGGACGGGATTAAATTTAAACAACTTAGAAGAATCAATTTTAGACGTTTATAAACGAGGAGAGCTCTCGAAATTAAGAAATTTTAGCAAAAATATAATCGAATTTGTAACGCCTTATTTAGAAAAAAGCAAGGACCCAAAACATAAAACGGGGTTGGATAAATTCTTATGATAGAAAAAATTTCTCAGGAAATTAGAAACGAATTAAAGAAGACTGCTCCTAAACTAACAAAAGAACAGCTTTCTAGAAGAGACAGAATTTTAAACTCTGATAATCCTGATTTTGTTGGGTATGGGCATAAAATTTCAGATATTGAAAAGTTAGTTAAATCAATTTACACAGAACACGATTGTTTTTTTAACGATGCTTTATATGTCTTTAAATTACTATTTAAATCAGACATACACGAAGAAAAGCTTGCGGCAATTTTCTTTTTAAACCTTTTTAAGAAATACTTCACTGCTCAAACCATCGATTTATTTTACGAGGGGATCTCCAAGCATTGCGACTCTTGGGCTATATGCGATACAACTTTTATTCGGGTAATAGGCCCGTTTTTAGGGAAAAAAAGTAATCAAGAGTTAGCAAAAAAAACAATTGATACCTGGGCGAACGAAGACAATTTGTGGATTAAAAGAGCCTCAATGGTGATATTGTTAAAAATCGTCATGATGAGAAAAGGATTTGATGAAAATTACGTTTTTAAATTGGTTGAAAACATGTTACAATATCCAGAGGATTATATACATAAAGGAATTGGATGGCTTCTTAAAACTTGCTCAAAATACGAACCAGACACGATCTATGATTATCTAATCAAAAACAAAAATACTTTACCTCGGTTAATAATCAGATACGCAAGCGAAAAACTTTCAAAAGAAAAAAGAGTTCTTGTACTCAGCAAATAATCTCGCATTACCTTATCTAAAATATTGGAACAACCGTTAGTTTTACAGATATGTCCATATTATTATAAATAACTGAAAGGGTCAAATATCATTTTCATTAAAATAATGTTATGTCATCTTTTATTCGAAAAACAAAGAAATTTAACAATTCTAAATTAATTGCTGTTCTTTTGTTATCTTTCATTTGTTATACGCTACTACTTCCAAACTTTTCAAGTTTGATTCCAATAGATGCTAAAGCTCTTAATAGAGAAAATGTGGACTACATTTTGGTTAATGCTAATATATTAACGCTTGATGAAACAAATCCAGTCGTGGGAGCTATAGCAATAAAAGATGGATTAATTCATGCTTTAGGAAGTTCACAAGAGATTCTACAAGATTATATGACCAAAGAAGGAAACATTTTTAATATTAACGAGTCTACAATTATGCCTGGAATCATTGATGGACACACACATCTATTAGTATCAGCTTTAACCTCCGACATTAAAACTCTTGCAGAAGCCCAAGAATTTGCATTAAGTTATGGATACACAACCCTATTAGAAAAAGGAGCAGATGGTTGGGAACGAGACATAAAACCACTCATGGATGCTGAACAAAATGATGAGATGCGTTTATGCATAAATATTTTTCCCATTTATAACCTAGCATGGCTAGAGGAGGATAAACCCGTTGTCGTTTCAAAATGGTTCCCAGAGAGAGAACCGATTTTAGACCACGATCGCATGCTTCGTGTACCCGGTATTAAAATATACACGGATGGTTCAAAGGGTGGTTTCCTAGGATTACCTGCTTTGAGTATCCCTTACCCACAAGAAGTAAATGAGTATGGTGATTTGTTTTTTACCCAAAACGAATTGAATTCGATTGTTAAAGACATAACTGACGCAGGATTTAGATGTGCGTTCCATTCGATGGGCGATCGAGCTATTGAAACCGTTTTAAATACTATAGAATACGCCTTAGAAGGCGAGACTAATGACAACTATCGCCATCAGCTCGAACATAATAGTTTTTTAAGAGAAGATTTAATAACTAAAGTGAGTGAATTGAATACTATACACTCCGTGAGAGGATACTATCCAACCCATCTTCAACATGCTTACACATCAGTTTATAATGAAACTTATATGGAATGGAATGTTAATCGTTATTCCCTCCCTGGTTTAGGTATACACGCCTACTTGGAAACTGATTTTACAATAGAACTCTATGTTGAGGGGGATCTTACTCATTCACGGAATATTAATCCCTTCTTACATCTCTGGGGATTGGTCACGAGAAGATCAATGGATAAGAATGGTACTATCCATCAACCAGAGCCATGTCTAGCTGAACACGAAATAAGCGTTGATCAAGCTCTCAGAATGATGACTATAGAAGGAGCTTATGCGGTATCGCAAGAGGATTACCTAGGAACGTTAGAAGTTGGAAAATTTGCTGATCTTATTATCCTTTCGGATGATCCAATGAAAATTGATTTGGACGAGTTAAAAGACCTTGAAGTTTACTTAACAATGGTTGGAGGTAAAATAGAATACAAAAAAGAAGGTATAACCTTTCCAATAGTTCCTGATTTCCCTGCAATATTCGGTCCAGATGTCGGTTTAATTTTGCTTTCGATGATACTTGGAATAAGCTTTGTTCTTGGTAAAACTCTGCTAATAAAAAAGAGAAAATAGATAGGAGAACTTAATATCCTTACAATTATTTATAAAAATTTTTTTCTGTAATAATCAAAATTTCTATTTTAATTATCAATCCTTCTTTTGGGAGGAAAACCAGCCTTAAGGTTATTAGACGGTGTGCTAGCCGCTGAGTTTATAACATACCTCATTAATAGTTCATGGAACTAGAATTCCTTTTCGATAAATTTCTTCTAGTTGATTAATTACTTTAAGTTCTTTAATTTACCACGAAAATAATTCGTCAATAATATTACTAATGGGGTGAAATATTTCTATATCGTCACTCCAGTTAATTAGAACGTTATGATATATCTGCTCAACTTTTACTATTAATTCCCTTAGATTGTAATTAAAAAACCTTAATTCTTCAGTACTAAATATTACTCCTGTAATGTGCTCGCTGGAAAATATATTAATTATTTTTCCTTTTTTTTTAATCATGGAAAAACCTTTTTTTTTTCCTCGAATTATTTCTTCAAGCATGATGTTAATAGAAGCAATTGCTCCAGTTATTAAATCTTCATCTATACTCGCGCTTTTTTCTGTAAAAGACATATGGTATAGACAAGCGCCTCCTTTGTTCATTATATAAATCGATTCAATTTTATTTTGCCAATCAAACTCAAAAAATGGAGGAAGTCTTCTAAAAAAATTGAAGATTAATCCAATGCTAGTTAATTGCATAATAGCTCCTAATAACCGAAATTCTAATCCAAAATTATCAATGATATCATCCATTGAAAGAATATACCCCACTAACAAAATTACCCAGGGTAGAAGAAATTTTACCATTCCTAAAAGTGGATTTTCTTGAGCCTTCACCTTTCTAACAAACTCTATTATATATATTAAAAAGAAAAGAACAAACGAAGGCCAAAAAAATATGGAAAGTGTGGTAGTAATCTGTAAATTTATAAAAAAAGTTATTATAAAAATAACTAAAAAGATTAAATAACAGATTGTAAAGAAATATCTTTTAAACAAAAATTTCCTGTTTTTTTCGTTAAAAAACATAAATAATAGAGCCCCCGATATTACCGAAACATACCCACAATTTAATAACACGGTTCTGTAACTTCCAGATCTCCAAATATAAAATGGAGATTCAATAATATCAACTGAATAATAATCTCCAATAATAAAAAAGAACCACATGGTTGAAAATCCCAAAAACATTGCGAAAAATCCTAAATCTTGGGAATTTTTTAGCTGAACTTGTTGTTTTTTATATTTGATTAAAAAAAAAATACTTAACTCAAAAGAAGAAAACATGTAAATCCATTCTATAACTAATAAAGGAATTCTTAAAGGTCCCAATATAGGGAATTCGGCGAATTGTACTTTAATCTCCTCGCTGTTGTTTTAAAATATTATTTATAACAATATTAAAGCTCCTAAACAATTGTTCTTGGTTTCCTTTCAAGCTATCCAAACTTAATAAGATTTCTTTAAAAAATGTTTCAAACTGAGCTTTTATAACTTTTAGGAGATGATGGGCGCTTAGTAAGTCTTTTTTAACAACTAAAACATAAGTTATATCAGACGCATTTAACCCATATTCTAATAATATTTGCGAATCTTCGTGTTTGATTTTATCTAACTTTTGGTTTTTTGTACCAGTTATCGCATTAATAATCTTTTCTATACCTGAGATGCTACTAGAAAATACTTGATCGTGGAGACTAAAGTAATTTTGTTTATGTTGTTTTAAAGCTCTCTGAAAACGAAATCTAAGAATTCCAATCCGAAAATCTTTTAAAACTTATAATTTTTTATGATTAAGAAAAACATCTTGATTATTTTATATTTATTGCGATGATGTAGGATTTATTTCTTTACTTGGTAAGATAGAAATAAAATGAGATTAAAATAGAACGAAAGAATTTTATTTTGAGGGAATAACCATGTCACAAAATTCACATTTGATAGATCGACCATTAATATAGTTCAATACTAAATTTGGTGGAATTTTACCTGCACAATAAGGGCATTTATTCAATCGAATTAAACTATTAATATCATAGAATTCATCTTCAGGGTTTATTATATTATGTTTTTTAAATGATGTACTTATCAGATTTCGAACTTCTGCTAAAAAGGAGGTGATTTGGCCTTCATCATCCCCAGAAACTTCTACTTCTAAAATTTTACTCTCTCCATCCAATAGGACATAAGTAATAACTCTATTACGATATTTTTTTGTTAATCCATAAAACCAAGCTTCTCCAAATTTATCTTTTTCAGAAAAATCTCTATAAACTAATTTGATATCGTATTGTCCAATAACGGATATAATATAATCAAAAATATCTTTAGATTTTTCTGGTTTGTGAATTGGGAAGATCTTTTTATCTCGATGGTTAAGCTTTCGATGATCGCGTTTAACGACGGCTACATTTGCATCACTCTTAGTGTAGAACAATGGACATCTAATCGTTAGCATAATTGGGTCCATAGTTATTGCATCAGGTTTTCCTTTCGCATTTAGATATCTTATAGTAGCATTAATCGAACTTGAACAGCAATTAAATGGTTCTAAGTATAGAGTAACTGTTTTATCTTCGCCCCCTCCTATTTTTGGTATTAGTACTGTATCTCCTTTAACTTCATAATTGGGTTCAATAATAATCCATTTTAATGCATCAGGAACATCAATTGATATTTTAAAATCTGTCAGAGTTCTTCCAGTGTTATTAGCTAAATTCATCTTAAATCTGATTTGACCGCCAAAATAGTCATGTCCTTTAGTAATAATTAACGCTTTTTCAAGTTCTTCAGTTTTAATAACCGAATCAATGTCTTCGAAGCCTTTTATTTTAACTCCATCAACTATTACTTTTGGTGTTACGGGGCTAACTCCATATAATTCATCGTATTTGTCATCAAGTTCAATTTGATAATTTCTTGTATTTACTATTTTATTCAGAATTGTTTCTGCTAGTTTTTGAAATTCAGGAAACTTTTCCGCTTTTTCTTTAAGTAAAGTTAATTCGTTCATTGCGTTATTAACCATTTCTTTTGCTTTCAATAAATCTCTATCCTGTATTTCTCTCGCTTTATTTAAATTATTTTCGATATTTATGTATTTTTTCTCAATGTCAATTCGTTTAAGATACAATTCAATAGAATTCAATGTTTTTTTAAGAGGAATTTGAGAAATACCTAAATTTTTAGCCTGTATAATCTCAATAGCGTTTCTAATGTCCTTTTGAGCAGATATAAATTGTTCTTGTGCTCTTTCGATATTTTTCTTTTCAAGAAATGTTTGTGCTGAATGAATTCTGTTAGAAGCATTTTGAGCATAAGCTTCACAAATATTATTATTGAAAATTTGTATATTTTTGGCGATCTTTTCTCTTTCTTCTGAGGATGGTGCTTTATTTAAAACTAATTTATATTTTTCATTAGCCTTTTGCCAATTTTCTATTGCTTCAAAAAACGATTTTTTAGAGAAATATTGCTGACTTTTTTTATCTAACTCTTTAATTTCTCTAAGGATATTCTCAAATTTTAAAGCCTCCAGTTCTTTTTCTTTTTCTTTCTGATATTTCTTAGTTCTACGAGATTCAATACTATTATTTACTATATTCTTAAGGCTTTTTAATATCACAGAATAGTTATGCTTTAAAAATAAAGCTATTATTGTTATACCCAGAGGAAGAAATAAAAGTATTAATCTTAAAAGAAGATCGCTACCAAAAAGATTGGGAACACCTAGAATTGGTATTAAAAAGTTTATTAGCAATAATGGCCAAAGAAAAATTCCAATACCTATTGCTAATCCAATAAAAATATTTCCAGTAATTGTTAACTCTATAAAAAAAATAAAACCAATTAGAAAATAGAATATCAAGACATCTATGTAATGTTTTTTTAAGTTTTTAATTAATTTATTTCCAAAATGCCAGTGATAACGATAATTGAGATACATAAAACTGACAAAAACAAAAATACAACATAAAATTAGAACAATAATACCTACAACACCCCAATCAATTTCTAATGGTGCTGGAGAAACAATTATTGAATAATATCCATCGTAATAATCTCCTTTAATTGGATAAACTTTAATGTACACTGTTTTTTCTTCATTTAGCTCCAGTTTTAATTCTTCTTCAATATCAAATTCCGAGTTATTGCTAATGTTTTCAATAATACTAAAATCTAAATCGTAAGAACAAAGTATTTCCCAGTCTACAAATCCATATGGTTTAATTCTTACGACGTATTTTCCTTCCTCAAGGTGTATGTAATAATAATTCGCCTCATTTTCATAACAATGCCTATATTGTATTTCCTGATTTAAAACTAAAGGTGCTAATTTTTCTTCATCCAAGTTATTACTTTCAGTATTAGGATCTGAATAATACTCTAACTGAGTTTCGCTTGAAAGGATTAGATCGTGAAAATGAGACGAATGGTTGCCATAATACGGACTCACATCCAACCAATTACCTGTGATTTGTTGAACTGGATAATCATAATATCCTAAAGCGTAAATGGCAGTAGACATGTCCTCTAAAAATATCAATTGAAATATTGTCTGATTATATTTAGATACTAAGAAAAAATTATTAAATTGATCGGGTTTACACCCTTCAATTACTCCCAATGATGTCCCATTTGATAAATAATAGCTTCTAACAATACCCTCATCGTTATGCATGGTAACACCAATATTCATATTGTTTATATAATATGAAGGAGAGTTTGTTTTTGAATAACCAAACTTATGGATACTTTCTCCATCTTTTCCACTTATCAACTCATACTCAGAGCCTTGTGGCGTGACTAATATGTCAAAGTATCCATCGTTATTCTGATCAGGGCAAATAGACTCACCCTGAGAATCAAACCCAATAGATTTAGTCCATATCTTAGTTCCATTTGCCCCACTCCAACAATCAATACGGCTTACCTGATTTGCTCCCGTTATAATATCCCATATTCCATCGTTATTAACATCTGGAATTACATGTAAATTAGGTGTATTATCATATGTATTCGACCAAATAATTCTTTTATCATTTGAACTTAAAACACCAAATTCACGATTATTCTTTATTAAAATTTCTGGTTTATTATCTCCAGTAAAATCTTTTAATAACGCTTGAGGATAGTTATATCTACCGAAGGGGGCTCCTTCCCATAAAATACTCCCATTTTTTCCATTTAAAATTCCTAAGTTGTTGTTATTAAAATTACCAATAATATCCATTGTACCATCCCCATTTTCATCATAAATATTTGGTAAATACCACGATAAATAACCATTCGAACCAAGAATTCTACCGTCATAAGTTCTAAGTCCTAAAGTAAAATTGTTAGTTTGCCAAATAATATCTCCTTGATTTGTTAGAGCGGTTAGATTTAAAACGCTGGAATTTACATTATTGGTACATACAATAATATCGTCATAACCATCTCCATTCAAATCTGGATATATTCTGAATGAATTAAAGCTAGCATTTTCTCCATAAGAATAAGACCATTTTTTATAGTAATTCAACTCGAGAACTTCTGAATCGACCTCTCCTTCCTGACCAGTTACTATTATGTCATAAAATCCACTACCTGCTTTACAATGGACTTTAATATATATCGTTCTCGCTCTATCAATATAAACTTGAACATTCTCATCAACTTTATACCCTGGATTATCACTTTCTGCTAAAACATCCAAAAACAATAGATCGTTTGCAACTGTCAATACTAAATCCATATCCCAACCTGTAGTAACTGATACATCTATTTCTCCTCTAAATACCTCAATATAATATACATTGGCTTGGTTTTCCCTTAAATTATTGCCATACTCATTGTTTAAATATAAAGGCTCGTTCGAATTTTTTAAATCTTTTAAAAAATCTCCACTGGATTCATTTTTAAAGAAGTTTAAATTCATAATGATTATATTTAACATACACCCCAATGAAAGAATCAAAAGAAATAGGGATAATCGTTGGAAGATTTTGTAAGTTTTCATATTATTGTTCTATTATTTAGTTTTATTTTTAATATTTTCTAATTCCAATTGGACATTTTTCTTTAAACTTTGAGGAAAAAAGTTTCAAATAATTTATTTCCTTTCAAAAGTAATTATTTTAATGTTTCTCTCTCTAGGTTCGTCACATTTAATGCAATAAGGTCTTAATTCCAATTTCTTATCTTGTTCATATATGGTTACTTTATATCTATTTATTGGTTCAAAGCATTTCCTTATTCGAAAAGAATTAGGTTGGGTTCAATAATTGCCATATCCTTACATTTTTCGTAATAAATCTGCGTAATAAGTCTTTCAAATTCTTCGCCGCTGATAGGAATATTTCTTTGAGTGTTTCTAATTGACACTTTCGCTACAACTAAGTAAACAGTAATTTTTAAATTTATATGTTTTATGTTTTGAATCATATTATCATTAATATTAGACGCAGGACTAAATAAAATTTACTCCTAGTGCTTTAAAACTGTTAATGTAAGCAAGATCTTTAAATAACTAATCACTTTTGTTAGGAACATGCCAAATTGTATTATATGTGGAGGAGAGATCTCCACTAATCAATGGAATAATTACGAAGGACTATGTCCAGCATGTATTAGAAATGAAAATATACAAGAGTCAAACATTCATGATATATTTGCCCTGAGAACTTTTAAAAAAAAGATTAAAGCTCGAACAAAAAAGTGGAATCCTATTCCTGCCAGTTCTTCTGATAAAGCACAAATGACAAGTGCAATGCTAAATTGCATAACTTGTGGGGATCAAATTTCCAAAGATCAATGGAACAATTTCGAGGGATTATGCTCAGAATGCATCAGGACAGAACATCTATACCAATCCAACATTCGCGATATATTTGCATCTAAGGCTTTCAAGAAGAAGGTGAAAGCGAGAAAGAAAAAATGGAATCCAATTCCATAAAAATTCATTCCATAAAATAATTTTAATTATATTCTCAGTAGTACTTTTTTTAACATCATTAGTAGAATCTTTTGTTATTTTCTACGTAACAGGTGGCAATGGAGTATTTTCTTTAAATTTTGTTCTAATAATATATCTTGCAATTGGGATTATTGAATTAGATGCAGGAATTTGCCCCTAATTGCCCCTAATTGAAGAATTTTTTAATAAAATTGAGAATCTTGAAATATTTTTAAAAGAACACCTTTCAACTGATTGGGAAAAAGTGCAAATATATTGGGAAGAATATAAAAATGGCGAGATAATAGCAAGAAAATTTCTTATAGAATGTATTAAGATTCTAGGAAAAAAGTTCATGGGAACTATATTTAAGAGAATTTCTCGGTGAAAACTATGAGAAAAATTGTCAAATAGCGGCTTTACAATATCAATTTATAAAAATGCCTTATATGTAATGAGATTAACTTTATAATTCTGGAATTAACAGATCGCAATGTTTACACTTAATGGAATTTCTATTTTTATATTTTTCCACTAATTTCGCAGGGATCTCGGCGCCACAATATGGACATTCGCTAGAAAGAACAGAGATTCTCATAGAATAAAATTTCTTGTTAGATGTTATGATATTATGTTCTATCAATTGTTTTCGTATTTTTTCTCCAATTTTGGCTAAGTATCCTGTAATTTGTTCTTTTTTATCTCCAAATATTTGAATTTCTAACGCTTGTCGATTTCCATCTAACGCAAAATATGTAATTAATTTATCCCTATTTACTTTTGTCTCTCCGTAGTACCATCCTTCACCAGAATTATTTATGTTAGAGAATTCATTATGCACAAGTTTGATGTCAAAATCCCCTAAAACAGATAAAATAGTTGAATAAATTGATTTTAGCTTATTAACATCGTAAATAGGGAACATTTTTTTATCAGTATGAGTTAAACTCTTTTTTAGATTTTTGACCTTAGCGAGATTTGCCTCTCCTTCTGTAAATAATATAGGACACACGACAGAAATCATTTTTTCCTTCATTGTCGTAGTTTGTAGTTTATCTTTACCATCCTTAAACATAACACCCGCCGTTATCGGACTAGTTATACATGTAATAGTTTCTAAAAATTTGCGATCGATTTTTTTTCTTTTCTGCCTAATTTGGGAATTGTAATAACATCTCCTTTTCGTTCATAATTAGGTTCATGCATTATCCATTTAAGGGCATCCGGTATATCAAATGTGATTTTCACATCGGTTAATGGTCCGTTTGAATTGTTTGCTAATCCTACTATAAATCTAATTTGACCACCAATATACTCAAACTCCCTTTTTATTTCCAAAAGATCTTTTCTTTTTCTCATTTCGATGGCTACACCAATATCACCATTTGATGTATCCCTAATAGGTACTTCCACACTAGGAGTTTCCATCAAATCATCTAACTTTTCTTCGAGTTTAGATTGATAATTTCGCATATCCTCTAAATTATCTTGAATCCTATTTGTTAAATTTTGAAATTCTGGATAAGGTTGCGCTACTATTTTCGCATCTAAATATTGTGATATAGCTTCTTGAGTTAACTTTATAGCTTCTGTTAGATTATTTGATTTTTCTGATTCGCGGGCCTTTTCTAACGCTTTATCGGCATTTAAACATTTTTTCTCAAGTTCAACTTGTCTAAGGGGTTGTTCGAAAATAATTTCCCTTAAATTTTTTTTTCTTTCAAGTCTTAGATCGTGATTTCTTTAAATTCTCGATTTTCTGATAAGTAAGTCCCATATATTAATTGATATTGTTCCAGAAAGTTATTTATTAATGTTATCATTTTTTGAAAGGGGTAATACTTCAGAGAAATGCACCAAAACATTTATATATTCGTAATGTGTAATTATATTTAGGGATTGGAGAATAATAATAACCCAACATGAAAATTAATAAGAGATAGTAAAGAAAATGGCGTTTATAATAATTAGAAATGAGAAGATTGCTATTCAATACACCCTCGTGGATTTTATTAAAGAACTTACCTGGGAAATCGTTGATTGCGGAACTCAAGAAGGAAAACAGCGATACAAGGAAATCTCAACGCCTCGTATCCCTAAGCGGCGGGCAGGGGAGTGGAAGATGTCGGAATCGTTCTCGTTCCTCTCGCAAGATGTTGGTTTTCTATTCAAAATCTATAACGAACGGGACCGAAGGCTCTTCGCAGGTTTTTTAGCAAAGGTACTTGGTTCCGGAGGCGCGCAAAAAGTTGCAAAATTAACCGGTCTTGACGTGAAGACTGTTAGGAGAGGAAAAACAGATATTATTAAAGGCACGGAATTCAATAGATCTCGGATCAGACGCCCTAGAAGTGGAAGACCGTCAAAAGCTAGGGCAGACAAGCGATACGTCAAGGAAATTCAAACGCTCGTGGAGGACGATGTAGCCGGCGACCCCATGGGTGGAAGGAAATGGGTAAGGAGGAGCTTACGTTGGATCGGAAAGAAACTTCAAGAGAAGGGGATTAACGTCTCCATTAGCACGATCAGACGAACTTTAAAAAGCTTTAATATCTCCCTTAAGAAAAACGTGAAATCCAAGAGCATTCAGAGTCATCCGAGGCGCAACGAACAATTCTTACATTTAAATCAACTGAAGCACAAATTTTTAGATGCCGGAAAACCCGTCGTAAGCGTTGATACAAAGAAAAAAGAACTTATAGGTAATTTCAAGAATGACGGCAGAACGTGGCGTAAGGAAGCGTATAAAGTCTTGGATCACGATTTTCCCTCTTTGGGCGTGGGAAAACTCGTCCCCTTTGGGATATACGACCTCGATAAAAATCAAGGGCACGTGTATTGCGGGATGTCGTTTGAAACCTCAGAATTCGCTGTAGATTACATATGTCGCTGGTGGATGGAGGTCGGTCAGAAAGAGTACCCAAATCAAACTGAGCTCCTGATCCTCTGCGATAGTGGAGGCGCAAACGGCTATCGTCGCCGAGGATGGAAGCATGAACTTCAAACCAAGTTGTCCGATCGCTTTGGTCTCACGGTGACGGTCTGTCATTACCCTTCAGGCGCATCGAAGTGGAATCCCATCGAACGCAGGCTTTTTAGTTATATTAGCATTAATTGGGCAGGAGAACCCTTGACAAGTTACGAGAAAGCATTAGGTTTTATCAGATCTACTACAACTGAAAAAGGACTGAAAGTGGAAGCACAACTTGTGGATAAAGACTATAAGAAAGGTCTTAAAGTCAGTGTCGAGCAAATGAATTCTCTGAACATTGAATCTCATCCCGTCTGTCCCGAATGGAATTATACTATAAAACCAAGACAAATTAGACTCCTGAAGCCACCAATTTCACCATGAATGAAATTATAGCACGAGATAAAAATAATTTTATATCTTCGAATCTTAACTTAAAAATAAAAGGGAAGTTATTTTCGAACAAACCCTAAGATTTGAATTAATTACATCTAGTTTCCTTTTAACTATTTCATACGGAATCTCTAAATTATGAGTTTTAATTAAATCGAGTGCAGCATTATAATTAATTTTAGATGTGTTCCATTCCTCTTCTGATTCTAAAATACGAGTACCATCGTGAGCCTTTTTTGCGTCGATATCATGTTTCATCGCTTCTCCTATGTAAGCGTTACAAATACTCTTCCTGAGAGTCTTCATTTTAGACATAAGAATTGATTTTTGTTTGGGCGTTGGAGCAGTTTTTAACGCTTTTTCTTGATTTATTTCAGCCTCTTTCCATTTCTCGACTGCTTCTTTAAATAATTTTTTTGTAAATTTTTGTTTGCCGCTTTTTATTAAACCTTTAGCGCTTCTTAATAGGTTTTCAAATTTATTAGCTTCCCGTTCTTTCCTCAATCTTTCTTTTTCTTTTTTAACATAACGAGAATCTGAATAACCTTTTATTCCTTGTTTAATTTTTCGACCAATATGCCAAGATCGGTGATTTTTATATAGGATACCACTGATACTAATAATGCTAATAATGATTAATGCAATTATACCAATCATAGCTATATCTTCTTCCTTAAACACTTCTAAAGTTATTTTGAAAGTTCCTTCTCCTGAATAACATATTAAAATTATTAGTTTCACTTTAAGGATTTTCATCCAAACCAATTCAAATTTTAATTTAATTTTTTTAATCTTGAGAAATAAATTATTGGAGAAAGAGATGGTGAAAAATAGTAAAAAGAAAGTTGTTTTTTTAAGTTATTCTTCGTTAGATTCAGATTACTTTCAGATTCCAGAAATAGCAAGAAATTTAGAAAATCTTCCTGAAGTTAAAAAAGTTTTCTATTACAAAAAGGATAGTGATGACGATATCGTTGATTTTATGGAACAAACTTTAAGAGCAAGTGATGTATTTGTACTTTTCTGCTCCGAAAATTCTCTTAAATCTAATTCTGTTAAAGGAGAATGGGAAGCCGCTTATCAATTAAACAAAAAAGGATTAATTATTTGCCTCAGATTACAGAAATGGTAAAATTGTGCTGAAAACATTTATTTCCAAGTGTGTAAAGACTTCAGGAAAAAGTGTCTTCAAAACTTTAATTGAAGGAATTTCTCAAAGAAGATTTTAATAAACATTTATGTTTTTACCTAAAATTCTTCTAAATCTAAATAGGTTTTCTTAAAACCTATATTTTTGTTAGTATCACTATTTATCTTTCATATCTGAGATCACTATTGATATGCCCCAAAAATATTGAATGAAATCGTATAAAAATTTTTATATATGATCAAAATAATCCATATGGAAAAGTCTTTTTATAATAATTTTTCCAAATGGCAAAACATTTAAATATGATCAAGTTTTATAATTAATTAAAAATAAAAAAAATTATCGAGGTCGAGATTCATAGCGAAAAAAATTGAGGCATCTAGAGGATTACCTAGAAGTCTTCAAGGAATTGAGTTAATTTTGAAGTATTTGAAAGAGAAAGATAAGAAATCTTCGAGTATTAAGAATATAAGTGATAATACGCAAGTTTCAATGAGAGTAGTTAAAAACATACTTTTGCAATTAGAAAAATTCAATCAAGTGGAGCGAGTAATAGAAAAAAACTACGTTACCGCAAAATGGAAAATTACCAAATTTGGAAAGAAGGTTCTTAAACAAGCAGAGGGAATTGAAGAAGCCGCTAGTGTTTTAGATAGTAAAGTAGAATTGTTGAGGGATATTGAGATCCCGGGGGATACAGCTGGACTAAAAGATGGAATTAAATCATCTCACGATACAATCAATTCTAAATTAAACGAATTACAAAACGAATTAAATAAATTACTAGGGGCTATATTGAATATTAACGACCCTAGTTTCGAAGATTTATTGAGTTTTTTAATTAAAAGGGTGGGATTTCTTAGACAAAAAGTCTCAAATTTACCTTATGACCCTTTAGCCAGCTATTTGATAAAAAAGAAAGGGGAGAAAGAAAAAAAGATAAGTAAAGAAGAACAAAATCATGTTTTAGTCGAAATCTATTTCTTCAATCATTTAATAATGAGTAAGTTAGATTTGATATTTACAAGCAAGGAGAAACTATCTCAACTTATAGAAGATAAGATGTTATCCAATGCATTTTCATCGGCACACGATATAAGTACAGAATTAAGGATGTTTACTAGTTTAATTAATTATCGAGAAACAATTAAAGTGAACTTGCATGTGTTTTCTAAAGATAACTTGATTAAATTATCGAATAACGATATTGACTCTGAACTATTAGATGTAATTATAGAGCCTTCAATCACTGAAGAAGAACGAAATAACGAATTGATTGACATAGTGCTAAAATTTCATAGTCAGTTGAAAAAAGGGAAGAAAGCATTTAATAGCCATGTTATTGAAATCAAAGATAACATTCCCCTATATGCCTTATATCAATTAATTTTTGACGAGAATCCAGAGCTGGATTTGACTATTGAACAGTTGGAGGATGTTATAAATACATTAGCTGATGAGGGGTACATACCTGGGATAAAAATTATTCAGGAAGACGAAGATCATTATCTAAAAGTTGTTCAGTTAAAAGAATATGACATGGCTAAAGAAGAACAGACTCTAATCTCTCACGCTATAAGGTATGAATCCTTTTCTTTAGCTGACATGATTGAAGCATCTGGTTGGAGCAAGGAAAAAGTATATAATATTTTAAATAACCTAACTGAAATAGGTATTTTGAGATATTCAAAATCGTTTTTACACGGTGAACGCTGGTATGTATCAACCGCGTGGAATTGGAACAACGAAAAATACAAAATTCGGGAAGATATTTTGAGATTTGAATTAGACCTTCGGAATTTTATCGGGGAAAATTTAAAAAATCGTTATAAAGAAGATTGGTGGGACGAGGGCATTCCTGAAATAATTAAAAGTAAAGTTGACTGTCGAGTAACCGAAAGACGAAAATAAGATCCCAAAATAGAAGCTAACAAAATGAATTTCTTGGATTTTTCAGATTATTCGTCGATTATCCTAAGGAAGAAAAATTGGATCAATGTTTTTTCTAAATATTTTCCAGATAAAAAAAGCTTAGATTATCCTCTTGAAAAACTAAGAATAATTAGAAACGATGTTTCCCATGTACGCGTACATCCTGACGATTTAAACAGATATTATGTATATATTGACGAAATTAAGAAATATTTTAACCAAAATATATAATATACATGAAATTAAATTAAATAACCTAAAAAAATGAAAATCCGATTTAATAAAAAAATAGAATTAATGGGTGGAAATTAATAAAATGTTTCGAGAAGTTAAAGATAAGAAAATAAAAGATTACAATCCAGAAACTATATCTTGGCAAAGAGAAGGGAAAGATGATTTCACTACACCGTTAATAAATATCTTCCCGCAACCGGGTGATAAGATCCAAGATAAAAAGTACTTTGCTGTTAAGGATTACGAAAAAGCGCTCTTTTACAATAAAGGAGCTCTGATTGATATCGCCAGCGGCGGACTCTATGAAATTGATAAAAGTGCAAGAACTAAAGGAACAGAAATTGTTTGGATCGATACATCATTCCTTAACATCCCTTGGGGTATCCCAATAACACATGGAATTCCCACTAAAGAGGGATGCACTATTGGTCTACATGGAGATTTAAGACTTAGAATTAGCGATGCAAAAATCTTCTATCAAACGGTTGTGGCGGGTAAAAAAGTATGGACAAGGCAAGATATCAAAGATTGGATAATGACCCTTTTACATACTTCGCTTAGGGACATTTTTAAAACATATACTGCTAATAACATCGTTTATGAAGATCGGGAAAAGGTAATACATCAAACTACTGCGAAAGTAACGGATGAATTTATTCAATATGGTTTAGAACTTACAACCTTCAATGTTAAAGACTTAAAAATGCCCGAGAAATACGACGAGTTAATTCGTCAAATTAATCAACAAAAAGAGAGAATTGAAGAACTGACAGGTAGAAAGAAAAGCTGTCAAGACGATTTGCTTGATGGAAAAATTACACAGGAAGAATATAACGAAAAGTGTGGTATGATCGAAAAATTTATCAACGAGATACAAGACGAATTAAGAAAATCTGAAGAAAAATTAAGAAAGATTTAAATTAATATTCCTGTATTAAAAGAACTTTCAGAAATTTTAGAAACATGTTATAGAAATAATAATACCTCTAATTCATTTTTGATTGGAAAAAAATATTAAAGTGAAATGAAATTTGAGTAAGATAAGACAAATTGCTGAAGTTTTGGAAAAATGTGGTATTAGAAATAATGATATGCTAGATCTATTAATTCAAAACAAAAAAAATTTCCCAGAACATTTCAATAATTTGGTATCCAATCTAACAGCTATTGAAAAGATAGTTTCACATATGACTCCCGAAGTTAACAAAGAACTCCTCCACTAACACACACAATAACTCCATCAGCGTTTGCGTTTTTTACATAATCTCGTATCCAATTTTGAATTTCTTGTATCGTTTTATCGATATTTATTTTTCTCATAAACTATTCACTATTTAATTGAAATATAATTAATCCAATGAATGAATTTCTATTTAATGATTTTTCTAATAAAGCTTTCAATATATTTACAGTTTTTATTCCATATCAATTAGAATTTAATTTTAATTAAAAAATATTTTTTTGATTATATTGATTTTATTTAGTTAATATTATATTAGTGATTTTTAACAAATCGTTATGAAATCGTTAAGGGAAAACTGGTCTTCAATGAAATCAACGTAAAGAAGTTTTATAATACCTTTTTGAAACAGATTAAAGCCACAAGATACGGCGAAGGTGATGAAGTTTTCGATAAATTATTTGTGATGAACCCCATTAGTGATGAAGATGAAAAGACTTTTATTTCCAAAGAAGAAGCAGAGAAAGTAGATAGAATTAACGACGCATTGGAAAGGATTTTCGGTTTTACCGGTCTTTTTTTGTTAAAAGCCGGTCTATTGACATTTTCAAAAGATGGCAAGAATTATGTATGCCACAATGTGGTCCCCAATTGGGAACAACTGCAAGATATATTTCGGGCTGCTTCACTTAAATTAAGGGAGAGAGGGAGGAGGAAGGAAGGAAGAGCGTGGGACTTGTTTTGGAAAAAAGATTTATTAGAATCCAATTTATTATCATTTCTATTAAATGGATACCGCGAAATTATAACATATAAAGAAAATGGCATTAATAAAGAAATTGCACATTTACGTCTTCCGAACTTCGCGTTCCTTAACGGTCTTTTTGATGGTGTCGATAGAGCAGTTCCCTATACAATAGTAGATAAATTTAGAGCCGAATTCTATGGACCATATTCTATGAACAGGCAAGAATTAGTGATGGAGCGTTTATTCAAGTCGGGTAATGAGGCAATGAAAGTGGTTTTGAAGTTGATAGAGGGAAAAAAATATTCTCCCGATATAGAGGAACGTTTACAGGTGGAAGCCGCACGGGAGCTTTCAAAAGTTGATTTGGGAATATGGCATTTTGAAGAAGAGGTTCATTCTTTAAGAGAGCAGGTAGAAGACATTCTTAGTGGTAAGTCTGTAGAGAAGACCATTAAACTATATTTGCCTGATAAGATTGATCCATATGAGTTTGAGATAAGCGGGGCTGAAGCTTTCGATAAGTTCGGAATTGTTTCTTTCGGAACTCCAAGTACATTATTTAAGTCTAAAGTTTTTAAGCTTTTTATGCAGACAAAAGTAATCAATTTAAGAAAAGATTACAACAGAGATTTAGCTGATGATAAAGGAAGTTTTAAAGAGTGGTTGATTAAGCATTGCTACGGTTTGGCATTATATTACATCTAAATTCCTTATTTGTCCTTATTTTTCATTTCCCGACAATATTGCACGCAATTTTGGGCAAGACCTACTTCCCCCACTCTTTTAAAGAAACTCTCCAGAATTGCGTTACCTCCTAGATTTAACCATTGCAGTTCTGCAAAGTTCTCAAGTCCTTTAACCTCCGATATTAGGTTTTTACTCAGATTTAATGATTCCAAGTTTTTAAGTCTCTCGATTCCCTTTATCTCAGAGATCTTATTACTACCAAGAGATAGACTTTTTAAGCTTATGAGATTTTCCAACCCTTTAATTTTTTTTATGTTATTCTCTTTTAAATTAATTCTTTCTAGCTTTAGAAGGTTTTCAAGCCCGCTTATTTCTTCTATATTATTTCGCCAAAACGAAAGTGACTTTAAATTAACGAGGTTATCAAGATTTTCAATTTTTAAAATTTTATTCCCGTTTAATGATAGCCATACTAAACTGGTAAGGGTTTCTATCCCGCCTATTTTTTCAATCCTATTACGAGTTATCCAAAGAACTCTTAAATTCTTAAGATCTTTCAGCCCCTTTATCTCGGTAATTTTATTACCCCCCAGAATTAATTCTTCCAAATTTTCGAGATTCTCTAGCCCCTTTATTTCGGTTATTTTGTTCCCAGTTAGGTCCAATTTTTTTAAGTTTATTAAGTTTTCCAGCCCTTTAATTTCTGAAATTTCATTGTCACACAAAAGAAGTTCTTCCATTTCCGTAAATGTGTCAAGACCTTTAATTTCGGTAATTTCTTTAATCCCTCTTTCTCTTAAGTCCAATTTTTTGTTAATTACAAACTCGTAAAAACCTTCTTTAAACTCTACGTATTCGGTCTTAATATTTTTGGATTTCAGACTTTCAATTAATGTATACTTCTCTTCATAATTAAGGTAATTAAGGTATTTACCTTCTCTTAGATATTCCATGACAGAGTAATGACCGCTTTCCATTCTTTTGGCGATCTCTTCTTTATACACCCGTTTAGCAAGAGGGTCTCCTAATTACGTTAATTTTTTTAGCAATGGGAACGCCAGATTTCTGTGGAGCAAACGCGAATCATAATCATTTTCAAACCATACCTGCAGGTTTGAACAATGCCCCCAGAATTCAACATCGGGTGGTATTCCTCCGCTGTGTTTGTCGGTATTCTCTAAGGAACGGTCCAGTTTCTCTGCAGCCTCATCAATTGATTCTATTTCATCGAACGTTTTAATTTTTTCAATGGGAATGTCCAATAAAAGAAATTTACACTGGTCAAACCTCTTTTTATTAACATAAATTACAGTTTCCCAGTATTCCTCCCAAGTGTCAAATTCCAATTTTAGCGTGATGTAGTCATTAACCTTGAATTCTTTAGAACCTTCAATGTTTCTTTCTCTCTCCAGATTTTTCATCGGTATTTGTCATATTTTATATTTAACTTACTTAAAATAAATAATTTTATCTATTTAAATAAAGATAGTCCAAGAAAATATAATAAACTAGATTTTATCATTTTTCGTTAGTTTATATCTTTGTATAAATCGAGATTGATAAATGTATAAATATATACATGTGCAGATGATATTAAAATAAGCCCATTAGACCATCATTTCAGATCCAAAAGTATATGAGTGGAAAACTTGTTTGAAATTCGGTTTCTTTTATATGTTTTAGTCAATTAATTTATAATAAGGAAGAAACTATTTTATTTGATCTATAGGTATGAAGTTATTTGTGAAAATTCGTATGCAATTTAATATCTCAAAAAGAGAATTATCGATATTTATTATTCTTTTCCTCTCATTTAATTTAATAAATTTATTACTTCTTAACTTTAATAATGTTAATTCATATGAAATCAATTCTGAAACTAAGAAAATACCGAAAATTTCTCAATCTGAAGCGAGTGAAAACATAAGTGTGGAAATTAAAAGTTATAGTCAATTAACTTGGTCTAGTGGCAACATTGTAATAGAAACATCCAGTAATATAACAGGATTCTTAAAAATTGATCTATCAGACGGTTTAGGAGGAAGCTATTTTCAAAATTTTCAGCAGATAATTCCAATTTCCAATACTTCTGAAAATGAAGTTTTTGAGATTCCAATAATCCCTCAGGTTTATCTATTCCCCGGAATGTATAATCTATCACTTATTATTAATTACATTCCAGTAATAGATTCTATAGATGAAGATACAATATTATCTAGCCATTTACAAATTAATGTTGGATTAGGACCTCCAATACTAATAATATTGATTATTATATTTGGAATA
>JAUWBH010000193.1 GCA_030605085.1 Promethearchaeota archaeon
CCCATTTTTATGGTATCTTTTACCTAATCGTTTAGTTTATGATAAAGTATCAATAATCGACTTTAAATAGGAGAAACAAATGTTTAAAATAAGTCAATCGATTGAAAAATCTCGAAGTTTAATTAAAAAAAAAGTTTTAAAATAAGAGTGATTTAAAATTAAAATAGAAATTGAAATACCTGACGAATATGAAGTGTATTTCAGATATTTAAGATCAAATTTCTTCATTTCAAAAAAGAAATACATAGAGAACATAATAAAGAAAGAAGTAAATAGTCGAAATGATGATTTACACTTATTTTAATTTTTTTTTGGAAAGTAAAAAATTTGCTTTATAAATCAATTTTGTTAAGGATTTCCAAATCTATATTTTGTCGCATACTTCACCCCTATTACTCGGGATGGTATAGAAAATAAATTGAATGCAAATCGCATTTATTTTATTAACAGAATATTATAAATTGAGTAGAATTATTAACCAAATAATAGCAAAATTCTCCTATATAAATGATGCTCCCTTATTCTTTTATTAAAGGCATATTTTTGAAATAAATCTAATTAAACAAGAATTGCAAGGAGGATTGTTAAGAATAGGAGGGTAGGGATAAATACAGAATCCACGATATTTAAAAGGGTCTCCCAACTCTATAATCTAATATCTTGAATTCAATGATGTAAAAGCGTATTTTCCCTATTAAAGTTATATAATATGATCTTTTATAATTTTTGCTCTTTATTTGATAATAAATTAAATGTCGAAATATGAAGCTGTTCAATATACAATGCCTACTGGCGAAATAACGCATCGAATTAAAATGAGGGATAAATTTGGTAACGAATATTTATTTCGGAGTTTAATTGAAAAACCTATTGATGATCCTTTATGCGAACTTATTGAAGGCTTTGGAATTCCTATTTTTAGAAAGAAAGGGTTGAATTACCATATCAGATATGTCGCAAGGAAGCATTTAGAACTTAAGTTAAATATTAAACCTCAAAAGTTTAGATTTCACCAAGATAGAATCGTCTGGATACATCCTAAAGAGATGCTCACTAAAGAGGAGTATAATACCCAAATAAAAGGGGCAACTCAGTTTCCCCTTTCGTTTAGAGGTTCTCCTCCTATTCTATACAGTCTTGGGGATGCTATTCAGATCTTATCTAGGATACAAACAGACGAAGAAAGAGCAAAATTAATAAGAAAATTAATTGTAAAAATTGAGGAACTACAAAAAGAGTTAACTAAACATCAAAAAGAAGAAATTGAGAATCTTAGATATTTGTTAGACCAACTGGACGATATTTGCCACGATTGGATTAAAGAACATGGAGAAGACTATTGGAAAGGATATAAAATGTTGTGGGATCATGAATTATGGCAAATGATAATTGATATTCGTTATAGAATAAGACAATTATTAAGTTTACATCTTCCAAAAAAAGAAAATACGGGTTTACATCATCCAGATCGCCCATATAGAATAGTTTATCCTCATGTGGCTACAAGAGGTAGGCTAATTGATAAAAGGTTTGATCACGAAGATCCAAGACAAAAGAGATTTTATTAGAAATTTTGTCCTGAATTAAAAAAAGTTCATTATTCCATTCTTTTATAAGTTCCATCTTCTTGAAGAATGTAAGTTCCAGAAGGCAATATTATTTCCTCAATTTTCGCTAGAGTTGGATCATTTTTTATAAGTTCTTCTGCTTTTTGTTGCAGGACATGTAAAGCGAATTGAGAAACATTTTTGAAATTAACTAAACTTAGAGGGATTTGATGTGAGTAAACAAACGACCAATATTAGCGATTTAGCAAAAGTTAACGCAATTGCGTTAATGCAAAATATGTTAAAAATAACTAAAACGCATAGAGAAGAATTGGAAGAAATTGGAGATAACGCCTACAAACAACTACTTCAAAACGCTAAAAATCAGATTAGAACAATTGCCAATACAGCAGGAAATAGCACAGCAAACGACCTTTTTATCGACGCTCTCAACGCCTACGACGACGAACTTTACGACGAATTTCCCGACGTTGAAGACCTAATCATTCTGATCTCAGATTGTATGAAATTATTTCGAATAGCTCACGGAAAAAGCTCCCAAGGAGAGGTTCAATTGTATTATACAGCCCTCTTAAAGAGTTTTAGCGAGGTTTCAATGCAACAGAATCCACAATATTTCTATTTTGACCCTCACAGAGACGGAGAAAAAAAGAAAAAAGAAAGAAATCCCTTATAATTTAATTAAAAATTATAATTAGGGAAAGAGTATCAAAATGCCAAAAGACGAATTATATAGTGCGCTCGGAAAGATAAAAAGTAATATCTACGCAAGCATGAGAGATCAACAGGGTTTTCTTGATTGTTGCAAAGAATTTACCTTTATACGAAAATTTAACGCAATGAACTTTAACAACAAAATGAACCGGTTAAAAATTACACATTTAGTTTTAGACGATAGATACGATTATACGGATGTTTTAAGGGATGATATTATAGGACCGATCAAACAAGGCGTAAATATTGTTTTTGGTATTAAGGGATATACGGGTTCAGGTAAATCAGAATTAGCGTTTAAAATCGTTTTACTAAGTAAAGCAGCAAATAAAAAATACAAAAACCGAGACGTAAAGCTTTATTTGTGTTGGACAATGTCCGATTTTGATAAAACATTAAAGATTTTGAAAAAAGGAGATATAATAATAAAAGACGAGATGCCTCGCACTTTCGGGAAAGGTTCAAGCATAGAAAGGTGGGCCGTTGATAACATACTTAACACTATAAGAAAGAAGGAGAACACTTTTATTTTTGTAGACCCTCATAAAATAAGTGTTGATATTTGCGATCTTTATTTAGAAACAGCTGGTATGAATCTCAAGACGAGAACAAACAGATTTATGATTTTAAACGAAGAGAAACAATATTTTGGTCATATTTACACCACATTACACGACGACGAGGAACTCCGAACGTGGTACGAAATAAAAAAGGATAACTTTATCGAAAAAAACATTAATCTTGGTGGTCGATTTAAAGCAAATGTAATTGATGTTTAATTAGAACAAGAAGAATCAAGGGACGCTTTAGATGGATTAATTGAAGTATTACGAGAAATGTATAATCCAACCTATAAACCTCACGAAAAAGAGAGAAATATCCACATCTGGAGATTACATAGAGAACAATATAAAGATAAATTAATTGCAAAAATCTTTAGAGTGGGAATAACGACTGTAAGAAGGATATACGAAGATATAGAGGCTCTTTTCTAAGTTATTTTTTCTCCTGATACGATGTCCAGGAAAAAAAATTATATTATAACAATATAATGTTTTTTAAAAATGCCGTTTTGCTTTTATTTATTAGTTCCATTAGATATAACGCCTTTAATATTATACGCTAAACTCCGTTTTTATAGCATTTTTTACCGTTTTTAAATTCGATTCAAACGATAAAATAAGAGAAGAATGTATTATTAAAGAATTTTAATAATACTATTTTAAGGCCATCAGGAATTTTACAGATTATTTTATGCCTTAATTTAAACCTTTACAAAAAAGAAAAAAATATAAAACGCTCTGATTTATTGATTATCAAAATAGATATTGTAAAATCAAAAATCAAGGGCTAGTAATGTCATACCTAATTAGTTATTTTTTTTCTAATTTTATTTTTAGATTGTTCAAAAAATCTTTTAAATATTGAGGAAATGCAGAATATCTATTCCACGCTCTTTCTATTACTTCTTTATGAGAAAAAAAAAGAGATGGTTTCCTTTCGATTTTTATGATAGGAAAGTTATCTATTAAAAATATTTTTATGATATATCCTTTAATTTTAAAACTGATACTCTTCATTTCTGTTTCTACAGCATCATTTGGAGTTTCTACAATAGAATATTTCCCTGAGGATAAAAGCCAATCTTCAAGTAATTCTTTTACAAGACCTTTAGGTGTTATCAATCGAGTTGATATATATTTTCCAATTGCTTTTTTCAAGTTAGGTTCTACTATGAAAGTTCCAATATGCAATATTCTATCAGGATTATATCCTTTCACAACATTAGTGATAATTTCAAAAGGTTCTTTATCAGGATTCTGAGATATACGATAAATTGCTTTTTTTGCTGTAATAGTTTTTAATCCAAGAAGATCAACAGCAATTTTACATATTTTTTCTTCAGAAAAATCACGAAGCGTTTGGATTATAAAATCAGCTATAGTTATACTTAAAGTCTTTTTTTTGAAACTTATATCATAGGATTCCAATTCATTCCGTTCTTCTTTTGAACGGTTTCTTGGTTTTTTTAATAACGATTGAGCAATTGAAGGAAATTCGTTTATAACTCGAAGATATCTACGAACCGTTGTCTCCCCCGCATGGAGAGTTTTAATTGTTTTTTGAAGCGCTTCCTCATCGGTCATTCCATCTTCTATACACGTATCATAAACATTTTTACAAAATAAACATTTTTGATATTTTGTCCAGGGATTTACAATACTTTCTATTTTCGCTTCTTTTAACGCTTTAAGATGATCTTTATAAATATGACAAGGAATTTCAGATAAATTTGCAATGATCCCTGCTTGGTATCTTTCATACCCATCACAGATTAAAATATGATCGTTGTCTTTTAGCCACGTAATAAGAGGTTTTTTAACTCCTTCTTCCCTTACAGAATCAAGTAATTCTTCACTCGGATCTTCTCTTCGGGGATTCTTTGGATCTAAATATAACTTTTTTATAGAAACTAATTCATAAATGTAATCTGACGACTTTCCATTTCTCTCTACCATCCTTCTTTCTTTGCCTCTCGTTCCAGCCATTTTAAATAAACTGTGCGAACTAATTCTGCTGTTTTCATGTTTGCCCGATTTAAAGCATTGGTATGCCATAAACCATATTCTGCAGGGAGTTTAAATGCAACTGAAGGAATATTGCTCATTTTAGGAGTAAGAATGTCATGTTCTTCTTTTACTTCTTTCATTACAATTTCAAAGGTCTTTGCTTCTTTAAGCTTATCCCGAATACTACCTAGAATTTCATATCGTTTATCGTAGCTTGGTTCTTCATCAAGCGAAAACGTTTTGATAATTTCAAAAATCTTTTCTACTTTTCCGAGCTCCGACTCTATACCCAAATGTTGGATTATTTTTTCTACTGCAGATAAAGCCTTAATATCCATTTTAAAATCAGGTTTAATATTATATTCTTTAAGTATTAATATATCTGCTTCTGTTCGTTCTTCTGACTTTTTGACTAAGATTTGAAGTTCTTTTGGGAGCCTAGCGATTAAAAGAACTCCATATATTTCTCCCGGGTTACCCCCATAACACGTTTCTGCTATTTCTAATATTGCTTTTCTTCTTCTCTTTGTATCGTCTCCATCTATATATTTTGTTTCCATTAGTAAATCGATCCAAGTTAGGATTGTATCCATTCTCTGATGTTCAGTAAGATCCTTTCGTCCTATATTTTCGCTAAAAGACATAGCAATTGCTTCCGTATCCGTTAGAGCCATAATCTTGCATGGGATATCGGTAATCCCAGCTCGGATTGAAGCGTTTAATCTACGAGAGCCTGCAATAAGCGCATATGGTTTATCTGTTTTACCCCCATATTTTTCGCTATTTGTTGGTCTAACGATGATATCGTAAATTAATCCTATTCCTTTAATTGAATTTATTAATGTCTTATCTTTTTCATCATCATCCCAACCTCCTCTTCTTGCTTGGGTTGTATCTATTGCTATATCATCTACAGGTATTAATTTTTTTTCACTCATTTTTTTCACTTCACTAAGCGCTTACTTTTGTTATTATTTTAATAAATAAATAAAAAAAAGATTTACCGCGAGAGCAGTAATTTTTATTTTTCATTTTTAGAAACCCATCCTAATGCGATATCTTTCCAACTGACTCCTTCGACGTTAAAAGTTCCTTTTCCTCCGACATCCACGTAGATAATTTCAGCAATAGTTGCTTCTTCATGTTCAGGTAAAATTTCTTTAAGTCCAACTATTGCTTTATTTTTGTCAGCATAGAGAAATAATTTATCTTTTCCGACTAATACCCAGAACTTCTTAGCTTTCTTTTTTACTATTTTTCCTTTTTCTTCAATTTCTTCTTCCATTTCATTTATTTCTAATCTTTCTACCATTTTCTTAACCTACCGTATATCCATCTAATTCTAATCTATTTTCTTTTGTGATTAAATATTTTTTAAGGGATTTATATCCTGAAGGCAAATAATTTACATAAATATGCTGTGCTATAGCAATAGGTGATCTTGGTCGTAAATGTTGTTTAGCATAACCATCCCATTGAATAATGCTTATTCGCTTCCAGAGTTTTCTTGGTTCAAGTAATTTTTTCGCTTGTTCAATCAGTTGAAATAAGTTTAAATTTCTTATTTCAAATCCCAAATAATAAACGCCTAAATCTCTATTAAGTTTGTGTATATCTTTTCTTATTTTTGAGGTTTCTGCTTTCTCAGATTTAAATGTAGCTTCAAAGATATTTGTTTCAGTTTCAGTAAGTTCCATTAATTTATCATCTTTTATTTCAACAACTAAGAAATTAACTGGAATGTCAGGAGGATAGGTTTCTTCCACATTTCCATCTTCGTCTTTTTTTTCAAATTCAGGTAGATTATTATCTAAAGCTTCGAATATTTTATCAATTTTAACTTCATTTAATGGATTTTTTATAGTTCCATCGGGATTTCTATCTTGTTTATAATTCACTTCAATAACACTACTATCTCCTGAAGAAAAAATAACACCATATTCATCTAAATCCTCTAAAGGTGTTTTATCATGAGGTAGTGCTCCTCCTCTCGCCTTTAATATAAGAATAGATTCGCCATAAAAATTCAAGATTTTTCTTAAACTAAGCGTTAAAATTGAAGGAATCTGGTCATTTATAATTTCGCCTATTTTATATTTTACATCTTCTGAATTATCTTTTTCTTCAATAATTTGTTCTATTTTTTCATTCAATCTTTTTCATCCTCTTTATCTTTATCTATTAATTTTAATATAAATTCGTGCCAAGATTGTTCTCCTTTTTTTTCTGTTAGTTTTTGATGCTCTTTATCTTCAAAAGTAACATTTATAGTCTTCATATTAATAAATAAGTAAGTTAGTTATTTAAACAAACAGAGCGTATTTATTAAGTGAAAAATAAGCGCTATAAACGTCTAAGGTAATTTAACCTCGTCTCACCGACAAATTTTTTAAACATTACTTTTAAAAAGTATTCTTATTCCTCCCATAGTATAAATTCTGTTCTATTGTCTCTATAGGCATTGCTTCTATGATCTATACTCATTAAAACAAGCTTCTCCAGATCGTTTTCATCACAACCTATACAGGTAATTGGTTTATTAAATTCATGAATACATTGAAAACAATATACAAACAGAATTCTAAAATCCCATTTATGATAACTTCTAAAATGACATAATGTTGGACTTTTAAGGTTATGGAATCTTGAGAGATCTTCTTTAGTAATATGCCTTAAATCGTATAAAAAATTCTCTCTTTTTTTTTTTGGAATCAAGTTCTTTAAATCTAGTTGAAATGTCTGAGTTCTTCGAACTGGTAAAGGCTCTATCATTGAACACAATCAAAACTGTCTTTTGGATTTTATAGTAAAGTAAAATTACCAACTTGGCAATCTTTAATAGCATTTTGCAATTTTTGATACATTTTGGGATTTAACAAAATTTCTATTGTATCATACCAAGCATCATCTAAGAAAAATCTAAATTTTGGATTATATATTTGACGAGGATCAATAATTGCTTCAAATTCTCTATAATCAAAAAAGCATTTCTTTTTCATTCCAATTTGAGGTAATGAATAAATAAATTCAGCAATTTTATCTCCAGATTCATTACCAAAATCATCTATTATTTTATCAAGTTGAGTGAATATTATTGAGTTTTCTTGAATTAAATCATCAATTTCTTTTATAAATTTAGAAGTTAATGAATTTTGATAATATCTATTTGTATGTTTTAAATAACCATTTTTAGTTAAGTTTTTTAAATTTGTCTCAATACGTTTATCATAAGGTCCTTCTGGATATCGTTTCATGATATAATTGGGGCCAACAATTTTTTGATGATATAGATCTTCTTCTAAAATAAATAATAATTTAGCTGTCTTTTTTCTTCCCCCTCCATTATCAAGATGATGTAATACATAGAGATCTAAAATTAAATCTTCATAATGAACACGTCTAACCATTTTTAAACCCTCACTTTTCTTACTAAATATCACTTAATAAATTTATTAATTTAATATTAAATGCAGGTGATCCCTTTCTTAGTTTTTTAGTTTGATTTGATGTGCTTACAATATTATTATACTGTTCTAATTTTTTAACCTTTTTCATTTCATTCTATTAGAATCTAGTATCTAGATACTAGTATAAGACTCTAGGTTATTAAACGCTCCCTTTTTCTACTTCCAATCACCTCCCTCTCTCCGTAGAGCATTATTCCATAGCGTTGGTTTACTGATTTAGTAAAAGGTTAAATATTGACAAAAGGATCTATTAATTAGCGACATAAAACTGCCGAAAAACGAAGATTACTTATAATCTTAGCATTCATAAAAATAGTTTCCATTCTTTTTTATTTTCTAACTCTTCTTCATTTACAATCTGAACGGGATGGCCAGAATGTAACGAATCAAACTTTTCCAATTTTTCTTTATTGACATAATTATCCTCAAGAAGAGTTACATATTCACGGCACATAAAACATACTTTTACTCGCATTAAATTTATACCTCCCCTTCTTTAACAATTAAGCATAACCTTCAAATTTTATTATAGATCTCGTTAAAAATTCAAAAATCTTATCAATATTTTCTCCAGTTTTAGAGGAACATTCGAAATTCTTAACGATTTTATATTTTTTTGAGATTTTCTCAGCGTATTTTCTGGATATTATTCTTTCTTTATGGAGATCTAACTTTCCACCAACCATTAATAGAGGAACTTTCTTCTTATCATTAGATAAATTGTCTTTGAATAGTGTTAACCATTTTTCTAGGTTATTTATACTGGAATAATTAGTGATATCATACATAAAAATACCTCCTGATATGCCCTTTATAAAAATGGGGAAAACAAATTGAAATTGAGGATCGCTTCTAAGATTCCAAATTTGAAGTATAATTTTAGAAGAATTTATTGTTAAATTTTTTATCGCAAAATCTATGCATACTGGTGGCCTTACTTCCTTTTTTTGAATACCTGTTTGGATTAATGAAGTTTTTCCAACGTTTCTATCTCCAAAAAGACATATTTTGTAGATTAACTCCTTGCTCATTTCTTATACCTTTTGTTTTGAGTGCATTCAGTAACTTAGCTTAAATATTATTCTTATAGATCTTTCTATAAACTTTTCGATATAATAATCATACCAACAAAATTTAAATTTTTACTTCAATTTCGGTTTCAATTTGAATTAATTTTTGTAGAAAAAGCGAAAAAAAGAGAATCAAAAGCTAATAAACCGACAAAAATTATAAATCTACTTTTACTTCCAAAATCTTCTTATGACTATTCTCTAACTATCAAATATATAATACATCCGATACAGCTAGTTAATAACACAATTAATAACCACATCGTAGCATCCATATTTCTTCTCTTAGCGTCATTGAAAACCCATACAGCCAAACCTATTCCTATTAAATAGGTGATGATTATTACGATAATTACAGGTAGCCATAAAAATGAAAAAACGGGATATTGAACAGTCATTTTTATTCCTCATTTATGTCTTTTTTAACATTTCTTGTATTCCATATCTTTCTATTTAAAAATTAAAAATTTAAACCTTTACAAAAAAGAAAGAATAATATTCAAAACGAGAGGTTATATCTACTTTTTTTTTTTAAACTTTTTAGGAGCTGTTCTCTTTGGTTTTTTAAACTTAGACCATAGTTTATCAATGAATTTTATAAGAGTCTCTTTTTTCAATAAAACAGAAATTTCAAATGCGTTTTCATCATTTTGGGAATAATCAAAACAGATAGTAGGACGGATAACCACGTTTGGTAATCCTTCTTGGACTCTATCAAATTCGATAACTACTTTCGTTATTTGTACATTATGTTTTTCAGATGTGGCAATAATAATTTCCCTGAATCGGCGTTGCACTAATTTTTCAAATAATTTTAAAAAGGCGGATATTTTGACATTTAAATCTTCAGGATCAAAACCCCATCTTTGATGTAATTGTTTTCTTCTCTTTCTATATGTTGAAGATGTTTTACTTACACTATTCAGGTGGCGATATGCTTTAACATCTAATGGCTTTAAAAGTCTCGAACCAATAAAATCAATGGGATAGAACACTGTAAAAGGAATATTAATTTAATTAAATATTGTACTCATTAAATATTGAGAAATTTAATTGTATTTCATAATATAAGAAAGGAAAGACAAAATAATGTTTAATGTTATTTCTTCTAAAGAACCATTACCTAGTTCAATTGAAATTTTTACAATTGAAAGAAAAAAATTAGATATTAGATTGAGAGAGTTACGTAAGACATATTTCGAATTAGGATGGAATATCGTTATCGTAAAAGATAAAATAGGTTTTATGGCTATTGATAAAGAGAATATCGATGAAGAACCCCCTCTTTTAGAGGAATGTTGGAAAGAAGAAAGTGAAATTAAGAAAAGTATATTTTATCTA